>JAPLXH010000006.1 GCA_026396195.1 Candidatus Nealsonbacteria bacterium | reverse complement strand
ACAATACCTTCACAAAGATTGGATGTTAATGGCCAGGTGAGAGCCACTGATGTTTGTACTACTGCCGGCACATGCTTGAGTACTGCTGGCGGAGGTTTCAGTAAATGGACAGATTCGGGCAGCAATATTTACAATAATAATACCGGCAATGTTGGTATTGGAAAAAACAATCCTTCAGAAAAATTGGATGTGAATGGTAATATCAAAGCCAGCGGCGATATTTGTACTGGCAGTAAGTGTTTGAACTCTGTCGGCGGAGGTACTAATTATTGGGTAGGAGGTTCTGGCAGCAGCATTTACTATAATTCGGGAAACGTTGGTGTTGGAAATTTAACTTTAAATCCAAACGGTAGGATTACCGGCCTTATAAATCCAACAGTAAATTCAGGGGCGGTTCCTAAAAGTTACGCTGACCATTTTTTTGCAGCACCTAGAACTGAACCAATGGAATGCAGGCTAACTTATGCCGCAAGGACTATTTCTTCTACTAATCCTGCGTTGACCTGGACTGTTTCGTGCGCGTCGGACGAAGTGGCTATATCTGGGGGAGTTCAAACCAATGGTGTCTTTAACCTTTATGTTTCTTCTTGGCCCGGTCCATTAAATAAAGACTGGACTTGCGTTGCTAATTATTATGCCGTTGTGCCAGGCTCTCAAATTGCAAGTTGTTATGCTCGGTGTTGCAAACAAACCATGATGATTATGCGTTATCTTGAGTATTGTACTTACTATGGCTATGCTGGTTGTGGCTTATCCAATCCTCCTCCCTTGCCCTAATAAAAAAAGTAATTATTATAGTTATCGCATTAAGATTAGCAGGAAATTTAAAATAGGAAATGGAAATCTTTCGTTTTTTAAATTTTAAAAAAAAGAAAAAATTTTTTTTCTTTTTTTGGACTAAAAAAACAAATTTTAAAGGCTTTACATTGATTGAAGTTTTGGTTTCTTTGGTTATCATTATTTTATTGACCACTTTGGTTATGGTTAATTTTGAATGGGGCGGGTATCAGTTCGCCCTTAAGCGGTCTCTTTATAAGCTTTCTCAGGACATCAGAAATGTTCAGGAAATGGCGATATCTTCCAGAAAAGTAGAAGGGGTTTCTCCCACGGGCGGATGCGGAATTCATTTTAATCTTTTAGAATCAACCTCAAGCTATATTCTTTTCGCTGACACTGACTATAACGGCATTTACAATCCTTTAGCTGGCGATTTAATTATAGGAAACGAGATAGAACTGGAAAAAAATGTTGCAATTTATAATCTTTCTCCTATGGTGGGCGGGGCTTTAGATATTGTTTTCCTTCCCCCTGACCCTAAAATTAAAATTAACGGAACCGAAGCAATTCAACCCCAAAATGCCAATATTTATCTTTCTGCTCCTACCGGAGCCACGGGCACAGTTTCGGTTAACAGCGTTGGTTTGATTGAAAACGACCAATAATTATTTCAAAAGATGAAAAACAAGGGTTTAACTTTAATTGAAGTAATAATTTCCCTGTTTTTATTGACCATGGGCGTAATGGGAACTTTTGTTATTCTGCAAAAAATTATCGGTTACGGTTCTTTGATTTCTTCCAGATTAACCGCTGCTTATCTGGCCCAAGAAGGGATTGAGCTTGTGAGAAATGCTAGAGATACTTATTGGTTGGACGAAAGCATAGATTGGTCGCCCGATTTTCTAGAAGACATTAATTTTTGCAGCAGCGCTGGCAATGGTTGCAAGATAGATTATAACGACTCCGATTTTAGCAATTACAATGATTGGGATTATTTGAAAATAGACAGCGGTTTTTATAATTATGACTCCGGTGTTAACACCAAGTTTAAAAGAAAAATTACAATTGACGTAGGCGCTTCCAGTCAAGACACGTTAAAAGTTATAGTTGAGGTAAGCTGGCAAGACAAAGGTCAGTCCAATAAAATTTTAGTTCAGGAAAATTTATATAACTGGTGGGGAGATTAAAAATGAAAAAAAATATCAACAAAAATATCAAAAAAAATAAAAATCAAGGATTTACTTTGGTTGAAATTTTAATTTCAGTTACAATATTGGTCATGATTTTTAGCATAGTTTCAGGTTTGTTTTTTTCCGCTTTGCAGTCTCAGAGAAGGTCGTTGAGCCTTCAGAGTCTTTTAAAGGAAGTCAGTTATGCTATGGAATATATGAGCCGACAATTAAGAATGACCCAGAAAGACGATATTGGATGTACGGCCTTAGACCCGCTGGAATATAAGAATTACGCTACTACTGTCAGCAGTATAAAATTTAGAAGTTACCATGAGGACCCGCAATGCTTGGAATTTTTTTTGGAAACCGGTAGCAACAGATTGAAAGCAAAGAGAACTATAACAGCACCATCTGAGGATTATCTAACTTCCGAAAACATAATAGTGGAATCTTTTAATATTATAGTTGAAGGAGACGAGCCCTCAGATGAGACCCAGCCAAAAGTAACAATTTCTTTAAAAGCCAGGGCCAAAGGCGCAAAACAAGAATCTCAGCCCGAAATTCAAATTCAAACTACAGTTTCCCAAAGAAATCTTGATATTTAATGAAAAAAAATAATTTTAAAAATCAAAAAGGAGTCGCAATTTATTTGGTTTTAGTGGTAATGGCTATTTTTTTAGACCTTTCCTTGGGATTAAGCATGATTTTGTTCGCTGAAATTTTAAACGTCAGAGAAATAGACTATTCGGTAATTGCTTTTTATGCAGCTGACAGCGGGATAGAAGAGATATTTTATAAGGATTTAAAAGAATGCACCAGTGGATTGGGTTGTAACACCACATATTGCGAGAGTGACTGTCTCGCCGGTCTTCAAAGCGGGCAGGTTTTTTCAGGGACAATGGAATCGGAGGCTAAGTACGTAGTTGGTTTTGAGGAGGGCGCAACAAAAACAGCCAGTTCCACTGGTTCTTTTCAAGAAACCAGACGGGCCATTCAGGTTGATTATTGATATGGAAAAAAAATCCGCCAGTTGGCGGACCGCCAAATGGCGGAAAAAAAGAATAGAAAAATTAAAAGAGGTGATTAACTATCACCGCTATTTATACCACGTCTTAAACAAAGAAGAACTTTCTCCGGAAGCTTTGGATTCTTTAAAACACGAGCTTTATAATCTGGAAAAAGAAAATCCGGAATTTATCACCTTAGATTCCCCGACCCAAAGAGTGGAGGGAAACGTTGCTAAAGGGTTTTTAAAAGTGGAGCATAGGTTTCCCATGCTTTCAATTGAAGATATTTTTTCCCAAGAGGAGCTCAAAGACTGGGAAAATTATTTAAAAAGATTGATTCCTTTTGAAAAAATTGAGTATTTTACAGAACTTAAGATCGACGGCTTCGCCGTGTCCTTGATTTACAAAAACGGTATTTTTTTCAAAGGAGCGACAAGAGGGGATGGAAAAACGGGCGAAGACATCACCCAAAATTTAAAAACCATTGAAAGCGTTCCTTTAAAGCTTTTTTTCCATAAAAATTTAAAAACTGAATTAAAAGAAATCGAAGAAAATTTTAAAAAAATAATATTAAAAGGAGAGATTGAAGTTCGAGGGGAGGTTTATATGGAGAAAAAGGATTTCGAAAATTTTAACGAAGAAAGACGAAAAAAAGAAGAGGAGCCGTACGCCAATCCCCGTAACTTAGCAGCGGGTTCCATCAGGCAATTGGACTCTAAATTAGTTGCCAAAAGGCCTTTAAAATTTTTAGCTTACGACCTAATCACTGACACTGGCCAGAAAAAACATTCGACAGAACATCAGATTTTGCCAATTTTGGGATTTAAAACCGACCAAGGAAAAAAATGTAAAAACATCGAAGAAATTATTTCTTTTTGGCAAGAGATTAAAAAAAACAGGGAAAAACTGCCTTTTCAAATTGACGGCATAGTGATTAGCGTTGATGACAACTTTGTTTTCAAGAAATTGGGAATAGCCGGAAAAAGCCCTCGGGGAATTAGGGCTTTTAAATTTTCTCCCAAGCAGGCCGCTACTCAAATTTTAGATATTAAAATTCAAATCGGCAGAACCGGAGTTGCGACTCCGGTGGCTTTTTTAAAACCGGTCCAGGTTTCAGGAACCCTGATTTCCAGAGCAACCTTGCATAACGAAGACCAAATAAAAAGATTGAGGGTTAGAATCGGAGATACCGTTATTATTGAAAGGGCAGGGGATGTGATACCCGCAGTTGTTAAAGTTTTGCCAAAATTGAGGAGCGGCTCAGAAAAAGAATTTAAAATGCCGGAAGCTTGTCCCATTTGCAGCGCAAGGTTAATTAAGAAAAAAGATGAGGTTTTAAAACGCTGTCCCAATTTAAATTGCCAAGCCCGGAAGCGGGAATTGTTTTATCATTTCGCTTCCAAAAAAGCTTTTAATATCAAGGGCTTGGGCCCTAAAATCATAGATAAATTGATGGATGAAAAATTAATTTCCAGAATTTCGGACATTTTTACTTTAAATGAAGGAGATTTATTGCCTCTTGAAAGGTTTGCCGAAAAATCAGCAAAGAACTTAATTTTATCTATCCAAAAAAGCAAAACCGTTTCTTTGGCTAAATTTATTTACAGCTTGGGAATTTTCCACGTCGGGGAGGAAACAGCCATTTGTTTGGCTGATTTTTTCGGCGGAATCAATGAGTTGATTAAGGCTTCAAAAGAGGATTTAAAAAAAATTCCGGATGTGGGGCAGGAAGTTTCCAAAAGCATTTTCAATTGGTTCCTTTCAAAAAATAATTTAAATTTAATCCGTGAGTTGATTGCGGCGGGAATTAAAATTTTACCGTTAGAGAAAACGGAGAAGGACCTAGCCGGCAAAACTTTTATTCTCACTGGCACTTTAAAAAATATTACCCGGTTTGAAGCGGAAAAGAAAATCAGGTTATTAGGCGGCCATCCTTTGAATTCGGTTTCTCGAGCGACAGACTTCTTGGTCCTAGGGGAAAATCCCGGTTCGAAACTTGAAAAAGCCAGGCGTTTTGGTGTAAAAATAATAGACGAGAAAGAATTTTTGAAGATGTTAAAATTTTAAATTAAATGCCTTTTTTAAATCGGATTAAAAATTGGGACTGGATTTTGGTCGTCAGCGCCGTTTTATTGGTTTTAATAGGTCTAGCTTCGATTTACAGCAGTTCTCTGGGAAAGGAGAATTTTTTTAATTTTAAAAAACAGATTATTTTTTTAATTTTAGGATTGTTTTTAATGTTTTTTTTCAGCTTGCTTGACTGGAGATTTTTCAAAAGCAATTCTTATTTGATTTTATTTTTTTATTTTTTATGCATTTTGTTGCTGGCGGGTCTTTATATTTTTGCCCCTTCAATCAGGGGAGTGAGAAGTTGGTATAAATTAGGGCCTGTTTTTTTTGACCCGACCGAAATCATCAAAATTGTTTTGATAATTTTACTGGCAAAATATTTTTCAATGAGGCATGTTGAGATGTACCGGTTAAAGCATATTATTTTATCGGGAGCTTATGTTTTGTTACCGGCTCTTTTAATTTTTTTTCAACCGGAATTGGGGTCAACCTTGGTTATTTTTTCTTTATGGATAGTCGTGCTTTTAATTTCGGGAATTCAAATCCGCCATTTTCTTTTGCTCTGTCTGGTTATTTTTTTAATTTCAATTTTAGGTTGGTCTTTCTTTTTGAAAGATTATCAAAAAGAAAGAATTTTAACATTTTTAAATCCTGGAGAAGTGGCTCCTCTTGGAATCGGCTGGAATCAAAAACAGGCGGAAATCGCCATAGGTTCGGGAGGTTTTTTTGGCAAGGGTTTGGGAAAAGGTTCCCAGACTCAATACGGATTTTTGCCGGAAAATCAAACGGACTTCATTTTTGCCAGTTTGGCCGAGGAAACCGGAATTTTTGGAGTAGGCGTTCTATTTATTTTATTTTTAATTTTTATCTGGCGGATATTAAAAATTGCGATTGCTTCCGGAACCAATTTTACCCGTCTTTTCGCTTCGGGATTAGTCGCTCTTTTTGTTTCCGAATTTTTTATAAATATCGGCATGAATCTGGGCGTTTTACCGATTGTCGGAATCTCTTTGCCTCTGGTCAGCTACGGAGGAGCGGGGTTAATTATGGCTTTTGTGAGCTTAGGCATTCTTCAAAGCATAAAAATTGAAGATTCATAGCCAAAGAAAGTCTTGTTTTTTGGCTAAACACTGGCGTTTTGTTTATCCACAGCTATCGAGCCTTTCAAGGTCGATTTTTTATTTATATAATACATATAATATACATATATTAGATATCCGATATCAGGAATCTGATATCGGTATTGGAAGTAAAGTATTCATCTTAAGCTTGATATTTAATATGAAAAAAGACGAACAATATATATCACTTCAAGAAGCGGCAAAACACTGCGAATATTCACAGGAATATTTATCTTTGAGAGCTCGCCAAGGAAAATTAAAAGCAATTAAAATTGGCCGGAATTGGATTGTTAAAAAAGAATGGCTGGAGGATTATTTGAAGCGTTTTAATAATAAAAATAAAAACGGAAATAATTTTTTATCTGAAAAACTTCCCCAAGCCCTGTCAAAACCCAAAGAAGCTTTAGTTTTTCCCAAAGAAAAATTTTCTTTCCCGACAATAAAACAATATTATTTTTTAAACCGAAAGTTTTCCATTCCTCTTGTGAAGCATCGGCCTTTTTCAATCAAAGAATTTTATTTTTCAAAAAAATCGGACCTTTTTATTTTCAAAAAAATCGGACTAAATTTTGCAAGAACTTTATTGGTAATTTTTTTAATTAGCGGAGGATTTTTTATTTTTCAAAAATTTGAGGCAAAAAATTTTATAAAAAAAAGCGCAGCGGGCATTTCCCAGGAAATTTTTTTAATTGTAAAAACAATCGACCTTAAAGACGTTCAGGCGGCTAGCGTCATTGTTTTTAAAGAATACGGCCAATGGCTTTTAAGTTCTTTTAAAAATTTACCGACTAACATCGCAAAGAGTTATTCTTTAGCCGATAAATTTGTTGAAAAAAAATTAAAAGGAGGGTATGAGCTGGTTGTTGATTTTTTAAAGCCAAAAAAAGAAATCGCCCAAGAAAAAACAGTCCCCTTGCCAAAAGAAACCCTTGAAGAAAAATCAGAAGAAGGACTGGTGGTTTTGCCTTATGAGGGAGAGGGGACAAGAGAAGAGATTGCAAAAAAAATAAAAGCTTCTTTTTCCGACGAAATAAAGGTTGAGCAAAAAGACGAAAGCTCAGGAATCATTACTCCGATTTTCAGAGACCAAAAAGAAGGCGACAAATATTTGTATGTTTTGGTTCCCTTGAAAAATTAATTTTTAATTCGAAAATGAAAGACAGCAAAAATAATTTAACGAGAAAAACAAAAATACTATTTTTAATCTTGATTTTTTCGGGACTGATTTTTTGTTTTGCAAAAGCAGCCAAAGCCCAGACAGAAGAATTAAACAATTTAAGAATTTTATATCAGGGAGAAATAAAAGACGCCAAGGGAGCTTTGGTTCCGGACGGAAAATATAATTTAAAATTTACCATTTACGACGAAGAAGGAAGAGGCAGCGCTTTATGGAAAGAAGAGCATGTTTTTTACAATTCCGTTTACGTTAAAGACGGAAAATTTAAAATAATTTTGGGCAGATTAACTCCGCTCGAACTCAATTTTAATCAGCCGTCCTTTTGGCTTGGTTCGGCTGTCGGAATTTTGGATGAAAACAACAATATCAACTGGGGAATAGAAACAAAACCCAGAAAACCAATAATTTCCCTTCAGGAGCTTTTAAAGGAAAAAGGGCTTGAGCAGCTACAGGAGGACGGGCTGACTGACGAAGAATGGAAAACAATTTTCAGCCTGATAGAAGAAAAATTAAAAATTCAACCGGACTTAGTGGTTCTTTTTGATAACCAACAATTAGAAAATTTGGGAGAAACCGGAGGGGTGGCCAGCTCTAAATTGTTTGACGTGCTCAAAAACCTGGTAACATTTATCAGCGATAAAATTTCCCAGATTTTTGAAGAAATTTATAAAATAAGGGTAAAAATAGAAGGCATTTCAGCCAAACTGGAAGCGCTTACTTCGATTTTAACCGACATGAAATTCAAAATTGACGTTCTTTATAAAATTTTTGTTGAAGACAAAGGGCTCTCCCCGGTTCAAGGCCCCTTAGAAACGGATTATACCAATAAAAAAACCGAAAGAGTGGTTTTTAAATCAGGAGAAACTTCCTTAATGATTTTTGACCAGTCAGTGAGGGACAACAGCTTAATTTTCGTCAGTTTTTCAGAAGACCCGGGAAGCTCGTGGTGGATTTCCGAAAAAACACCGGGTTCCTCTTTTAACATATCTTTAAAATCGCCGGCTGGAAAAGATTTAATATTTGATTACTGGATTTTAAACGAAGAAGAGGGCGATAAAGAAGATTCATTCCAAGAGAATCCAATTATAGAAAACCCGGGACAAACTGAAAGTAAAGAAACAAGCACCAAAGATATAATTATTGAAGAAAAAATGAATGAAGAGGTTTTTCAAACTACTTCAACGGCTGAAAATATAGAAAATCCAACAGAAATAATCTTGCCTTTACCGGGAGAGCAGATTCCTTTAATTCCGGAAAATCCGCTAATCCCGGAAAACCCGGAAGGATAATTTTTTTCAAATATTATTTTTATGGGTTTTCTTATAAAAAGATTTAGCAAAAAATCATTAATCTCAGGAGGGATTTTTTTATTTTTATTTTTAGCTTTCGCCGGTTTTTATTTTGTTTTTGCCGAAGAAACAAAAATAATTTCCCAATATAAATTAGAGGGGTCTCGCCTTGAAATTCAACAACCTTCCAATCTTAAAAAAATTCCTTTAACCAAAAAAGAAAACAACAAAGAACAGATTTCTGGAGAAGTAAATATCGTAGACCAGTATTTGATTTCCGGGATTCCTGAAAACGAGTTTTTGGAAAAATACTCCCGGTTAAAATCAGGTTTTAAAGATTTAAAAATGGAGATTGAGATTGACCAGCCGTTGTTTAAAAAAGAAATTTTTTTTCAGCCCAAAAGCTTTTTAGGAAAAATAAAGTCGTTGTTTTCGGATGAAAGTTTGCCGGACTACAGGCTGACAAAAGAAATTAAAAATACTGATAAAAAGTTAGAAACAAGTTTTGGAATTTCCAAAATAAACCTGAAAACCGCTTATGAAGAAATAGAAGAGGGAAAAGTGAAGCAAGCAATGTTTTTAGAAAACAATTCTGACCAAGAAATAAATTTCCAGCTGAGTTTTGTCAATTCAATAGGAGCTGACTCAGTTTTTTTGGGAGGCAAAGAATACAAAGTTTCCGACAGGCCCCGGCTTTTATCTTCTGAACCTGGCAGTTCGATTTCTTTTTCCTCTGATGTCTTGGGCCAGCATTTAAGCTATGATTTTTCTGATTTGCTGAAATTTAATCCGGAAATCTGGCTTTCCAAAGGCGAATCCGATAATTTGCTTTTAACCAAGCTTTATCTTTCTATTTTACCTCATTCTTCCTTAGGTATTGACCCAATTTATCAGGTAGACACCAGTACTTCTAATAATGTTACTGCTTATAGTTTTCAGAGAAAAACTTGGCATGACGGGAGCAGATACTGGGCATCTTTTTGGTCAGGAACATTAATGACTACCACTACTCTGGAGTTTTGGTATTCAACTACGAGCGAGGAAGGCGCAAGATGGACGCAAAACACAAGCGCAAGCATTAGTTTGCCCAGATTAACCGGCGCCAGCAGTGATTTTTCTGTTGATTGCGACAAAACCTACTGCTTTATTCTTTATCATGGTAATGCAGGAGTTAACTACTATGTTTATGCCCGAAGCGCAAGCAGTTATCCGGCTATTAATTTTTCTTGGGGAAGCGCTGTGACGGTTGTCTCCGGCATTCGTTTGATGGATAAAGTTCATTTAGCCAGGTCAATAAATGGATATCTTTTTGCATCTTATCAGCTTGCCGGCACTGGTCTGTTGGGTTATTCCTGGATGATGGCCAAATCAAGCAGCACAAATAGCGTCAGTTCTTGGAAGACCTCGGAAGCAATTGATAGTGATGTTGATGATATTGGACTTCTTTATTACGGGGTTACTGTTCCTCGGGGCAGTATCAGTACGATGTTGGCTATTTATAATGTCAGCCAAGACCTTGTCGCCTCAGAAATTAAATCAGTAAAATATAACGGGACTACTTGGGATACGACTAATGCTACTACGGTTGATTATTTACATCTTAGTGGGGCAGGGAATATTTCAGCTATTTATGATGACACAAACTATGATGTTCATCTTCTTTATAATGCCAGCAGCGCTCAAGAAAATAGTGATGTTGTAAAATATAAAATGTGGGATAACAGCGCAGGAACTTGGGGCTCGGCTGTAACGCTTTTTAATACTTCTACGGTAAATACCAGTGATTATGTTTCCATTTCCATTGACGGAATGAACAAGAATCTTTATGCTTTTTGGATAAATGCCAGCAGTACCGGCAGTCCCACCCAATATAGGATATTATACAGCACATCAGCTTCTCCTTATACCAGCTGGACAACAGCCCAAACCTTGTATTCAACAACAAGCAGGGTATTAACCTCGCTGACTTCCAATTATTTTCCTTATGCCAGCACGGAAAATGACATGTTTGCTGAGTTTATGGTGAGCACGGGCACCAGTTATTATGCTGTTAATTTTGTTAAAATTGACGGAGGTGTCGCCGCTCCCTCAAACGCTGCTCCGACAATTGGAACTGTGATTTTAAACGGCGGCAATAATATTACCTTGACCGAGAACGCAACCGCTACAATCCAATCAACCACTACGGTTACAGACACAGACGGTTACGGAAATATTACTTCAATAACAGGGAAACTTTATAGGTCAGGAGCGGGAAGCAGTTGTTCTGCTAATGACAATAATTGTTATTCAAACTCTGCCTGCGCTACCAGCTCTTGTTCCGGCAACGATTGTACTGCCACTTGCAGTTATAATGTCTGGTTTCATGCCGACCCCACAGACGCTTCTTCTACTTACCCTACTGAAAATTGGATTGCCCAGATGACAGTGACTGACGCTTCCGCTGCTTCTGCTTCAGCCACTTCAGGAGTGGAGATGAATACTCTCCAGGCCTTGGATATTTCAGTTTTAACTCCTTTGTACGACTCTTGGTTCTATCGCAAGAAAATAACCATACCTAAAGTAGCAATTAATGATTTAACCGATTTCCCAGTTTTAGTTTCTACTACCAGCGCTGATTTATCATCAAAAGCCCAATATGATGGTGATGATATTTTATTTACTTCATCGGACGGAACAACCAAAATATCCCATGAGATAGAAAAATACGCTTCTTCTACGGGTGAACTGGTAGCTTGGGTAAAAACCAACCTTTCTTCAACCACAGATACTTATTTATATATGTACTATGGAAACGCTACTGCTTCTAATCAGCAACAGGCAACCAGTGTCTGGGATAGTAATTTTATGATGGTTCAACATATGAACGGCGCATCATATGACGCGATTGATGATTCTACGAATTATAATAATGACGTCACGGCTGCCAGCGGTAGTGCCTTCAGCCAATCAGGTCAAATTGGATATGGCGTTGATCTTGAAAAAGATAATTCAGATTATTTAAGTATTCCTGATTCGTCTAGTTTGCGTCCGGCAAATGGAATAACAATGGAAGCATGGTTTCGCGCTGAATCGCTTTTTCCAAGCGGAAGTACGGGTGAAAGGATTTTTAATAAGGGAATCGTAACTTCTCCTAATTATGGATACTCATTTTTGGTATATTCAAACGATTTTCTTTGGCAAATGTATGCAGGGTCATTAAATCAATATGATTTTAATACTACTGTTTCAACCAGTACATGGCATTATGTTGCTGCATCATATGACAAACAATATATGCGTGTTTATCTAGATGGTTCACTCATAGACGCTCTTGCCGAAACTGATTCTATAACCCACAATTCAAGCGTTTCTCTTTATTTAGGCAGACACAATTCTGCACAAGAATGGTTTGATGGACTTCTTGACGAAATGAGAATTAGTGATAGCGGCAGAAGCGCGGCTTGGATTTCTAATTCTTACAGCAATCAAAGTTCACCATCTACTTTTATGAGTTTTGGAACCGAAGAATCAACTTCAACAGGTCCCGACAGCACTAATTACGGAACCATGTATCCGGGAGAAAATACTGGCACTTTGAATCAGTTTACGACTCTTACCAATACCGGCAACGTGGCGATAGATATTTATCTTTACGGGGCCAATATGGCTACTAACAGTTATTCTATAGATGTCGGTCAGCAAGAATATTCTACTAGTTCCGGAGTAAATTACGGTTCAGGGACTGATTTGACTTCTTCAATCAGCACGGCTGTTGAAGTGGATTTGCCTAAAACAACCAGTCATCCTTCCGTTTCCACAGATGATATTTACTGGGGATTGGCGATTCCTTTTGGTCAATTTGCCGGTTTTTATACAGGAACGAATACTTTTGAGGCAAAAGCTGATTGATATTGATTTCTATAATTAAAAATTAAATTCGAAATCAAAAAAAGTTTTCCCCAATAAATTTTTTTTAAAAAAATTAATATGATATGATATATATGTAAATTAAAATTGTATTAAAGACCGCGTTTTAATAAAAAAATAAATAATATTTTTTAGTTTTAAATTAACAAAAAGAATGGCGAAAAAAATTAAAAACTCTCTTCCTTGGTTGACCATGCTGGCTATTTGTTTTTTGGTTCTTTGCGGGGCCGGCCTTGTTTTAAAAGAAATAATGGCTGATACGGCTCAACCTTCAGTGACGGTGGGCAACTCTGCTCCGACGATAGGAACAGTAATTTTAAATACCAGCACCGCCATTACGATAAATGAAAACACTTATGTTACGGTCAGCGGAACAACTACATTCACTGATAATAACGGATACGCAGATGTTACATCAGCAACCTCTACTCTATTTCTTAATAACACCACCACCTGCGGGAGCGGAAGCACCAATCCTAACTGGTGTTATTATATCAGTTCCTGCGCCACCAGCAGTTGTGCCGGACTTTCTTGTACCTTAACCTGTTCAGCTAATGTTTGGTTTGTTGCTGAACCTTCGACCGCCAGCAGCAGTTATTCAACAAAGGCCTGGCAAATGGATATAACAATTCAAGACAGCGGGGGCAATGCTACTACCGGATCCTCCAGTCAAGAATTAAACGTTGCTTCTTATATGAGCGTTGGTACTAGTACGGAATACGGCACCGTTAATCCGGGCGCTACCAGTAGCAATATAACCACCGATGCTACTAACACGGGCAATTATCATATTAATGCTGAATTGTCCGGAGTTAATATGCAAACCGGCGGAGCTACAGCTTCAATCGCAGTAGGTCAGCAGAAATACTCAACCGGTACAATAGGCGATTGGAGCGCAGATGGCACAGCCTTAACTATTGGAGCTACTATTTTTGACCTTGTTTTGCCCAAACCAACTGTGACCACTTCTAACAGCACAGATATTATTTATTGGGTGATAAACATATCAACCTCAACGCTTCCCGGTGTTTATAACGGAACCAATACTTTCAACCCTATTTATGCAGCGTCATAATAAATAAGGCTTAGGGTCGCAATAGAATTGAACGCAAGGTTGTTATGGTAAATCAAAAAATGAAAAAATATATTATTCCAATTTTAATTGTTTCTTTAATTGGAATATTCGGCGGAACTTGTCAGGTTCTAGCTGGCTTTGGAGTGAGCCCTCCCTTTATAAATAATAACCACCTAAGACCCGGCTCTAATTTTGAAGAAACTATCTATTTGGTTAGGGGCCAGCCCACCGAGGACTTAATAGCCGAAATAAACATTGATGCTCCGGAAATTGAGAAGTGGATAACCATTGAAAAAGGATTAAGGTTTCTTTTGCCAAAAGATGTCCAGCAGTTTCCGATGAAAGTAATTATTAATATTCCTGATGACGCAGCTTATGGAAACTATCAGGGTTATATCAGAGTCAGGGTAATTCCTTCCGGATCATCGACGGGCGGCCAAGTGACTAATCTTCTAGGCGGAAGAATTGATGTCGGCTTGACCGTTTCAGAAGAGGGATTTTCCGATTTTAGATTAAAGGGGCTGAGTATCCCTGATTTTGAAAAAGGAGACCCTCTGGTTTGTTTGATGGTTTTGATTAATACCGGGAACATTAAGACCAAGCCGACAAAAGTTCATTTTGATATTTACAATACCGCCCATACTCAGATAATTAAGAGCGGAGATATTTTTGACATGGATTTTGTCGAGGCTTTCCAGGAAAGTCAGATTCAAGGGACCTTGCCCATTAATTTGGAAATAGGCGAGTATTGGGCAGACGTCACTCTCTACAAAGAAGAAGTCCCGCTGGATGCTTATAAGGTTTATTTCAAAGTGGTTCCCGAAGGAACTTTAAATAAAGAGGTTGAAAAAACAAAAGGCTTAAGCACGATTGATTATAAGCTGGGAGGGATAACTATTGTTATGGTTTTAGTAATGCTGGCCTGGATAAACAAGGATAAAATAAAAACTGTTTTTAAAAGAAAATAATCAAAATTTTAAATTAATGTGGCAAAAAATTTTAGATTTATTTCCGAAATAAATATTTCAGTAAAAAATTTTTTTAAAAAAAAAGGAGTTGGGATATTACTCCTTCTTTTCTTTTCTTTTTTTGCTATTTTTTCTTCGGAAATTTCAGCACTAAGTATTACACCTTCGGTGACGATTGTGACTCTTTCAGCCCCGACTAATTTAACAGCTATAGCTTCGAGTCCATATCAAATAGACCTTTCTTGGGATTCAGTTACAGAAGCTGATTATTATAAAATTTATCGAGAAGGAAGTTTTATTGCTTCAACTACCCAAGTTTCTTATTCGGACATTGGACTGTCTTCGGCTACCACTTATACTTATAAGGTTTCAGCCTTAGATAGCGGAGGAACAGAATCTTCTCAAAGCGATTCAGCTTCGGCCACCACATTATCATTGCCTAGCTTGGAAGCGGAAGAAACAGGGGGTCCCACCCTTCTTCCTCCGCCGCCTGAAAATCCTTCAGTCGTGATAAATAATAATTTAATTTATACGAATTCTGTTAAGATTTTTTTGAGTCTTTTTGCTAAGAATGCTTCTATAATGGCAATCAGCAATAACCCTGATTTTAGCGGAGACGTTTGGGAAAATTATCAGCCCCAAAAAGAATGGTTTTTAACTCCAGGGGAAGGTGAAAAAAAAGTTTACGCCAAATTTAGAAGTTTTGCCGGCGGAGTTTCTAATGTTGTTTCAGATTCCATTATTTTTGATTCCACTCCGCCCTTAAACGTTTCCAACTTAGGAGCGAAAGCTCAGGATCGGGAGATAGGGCTAAAATGGGAAAATCCTTTGGAAAAAGATTTTGGCGGGGTAATGATAGTGCGTTCAACTATTTTTTATCCCACTCATATTTATGAAGGAGTTTTAGTTTACAAAGGAGCGGACATTTTTTTTCTGGACAAAGGAGTAGAAAACGGGAGCCGTTATTATTATACTGTTTTTTCTTTTGACAAGGCCGGAAATTTTTCTTCCGGAGCTGTAATTTCTGAAATACCAAGATTTTCTTTGGCGCCGGAAGTCCCTCCGGAAATACCCCCTGAAATTCCGCCTCAAGTTCCTCCCGAAGAAGTGCCGCCAATAGTCAGAGAATTGACCCTAGAGGATTTCAATTTTATTCAGGAAGGAAAAAAATTATTGATTTTTGATAAAGAAACAGTAAGAGTTGAACCGGAAAAACCCTTAACGATTTTTGTTGATTACGAAAAACTGCCCGAGGTTTTAAAAACAATAATGGTTACCTTAAAAAAAGACGGGAAGACCTTTTCTTTTCTTTTAAAAATAGACGGCGATAAAAAACAGTATTCAGCCGTAATTCTTCCGCCCGAACCTGAAATTTATGCTTTCGATATTTTTATCATTAATTATAAAAACCAATCTCTAAAAAAAATTTCGGGCAAAATGATAATCAAAAAAATCGGAATTTTAGAGCTTGGAACCGGCTGGGCAGAAGCGCAAAAACCCGAGATTAGATTCTCGATTTTATGGCTGATTATTTTATTGGTTTTCCTTACATATATAATAAGGAAGAAAAGAAGAAAAAGAAGGGAAGAAAAATATCCGCCAATCGGCGAAAAACAAGAAATAAAGAAAGTAAGCAATGGTGACTTTGACGGGCTTGACAGTTATTCCAAAAAAGAATAATATTTGGAGTAGATGAATTTTTTAAAAAATTTGTAATTTTTTTTATCTTTTGAACTTTTTTTCTTATTAAAAATTAAAAACTTATTTTTTAACCCTAAAATACAAAAAACCTAGGGGTCTTTTGTTTATTGATTTGCTCTCTAAAAAAGAGTAAATCGGCTTTTCTAAATTAACATGGAAAAAACTCAATTTAAAAGTTTTTCAAAATCAAAAGTTAACTTAGATCTCCCTTATTTGCTTGATATTCAAAAACAGAGCTGGCAATGGTTCGTGGAAAACGGACTTAAAGAGCTTTTTGCCGAAATTTCTCCCATTAAGGACTACACCGGTAAAGAATTAGAGCTTTGGTTTTTAGATTATAAGCTCGGAAAATGCAAGTATAAATCAGACTTGGAAGCAAAACAAAATAACGCTTCTTTTGAAGCTCCTCTTAGGGTTAGGACAAAGCTGGTTAATTTAAAAACCAAAGAAGCAAAAGAGCAAGAAGTTTTCTTGACCGACTTCCCCTTAATGACCGAAAGGGGCACTTTTGTCGTTAATGGCGTTGAGAGAGTGATAATTTCCCAATTAATCCGCTCCCCTGGGGCTTTTTTTACTTTAAACAACAATAAAGGAAAAAAACTTTTTGGAGCTAAAATAATTCCTAATCGCGGCAGCTGGCTGGAGTTTGATACGGAGTTATCAGGCGCTATTTCGTTAAAAATAGACCGAAAAAGAAAAATTCCCGCCACCGCTCTTTTAAGGGCTTTCGGAGTTAGCGATAACAACTCAATAAAGAATCTTTTTGAAGACGTGGATAGGGGAGAAATTAAGTTTATTGAAGAAACCCTGAAAAAAGATTTAACCAAAAATCAGGCGGAAGCGGTAGTTGAAATTTATAGACGTTTGAGGCCCGGGGACATGGCGAGTTCGGATACAGCCAGAGAGCTTTTAGAGAATATGTTTTTCAATTTTGAGAGATATGACTTGTCACGAGTCGGCCGTTGGAAAATGCGACAAAGAGTGCCTGACCTTAAAAAGAGTAAAGAAGAAGAAATCACCAAGGAAAATCGGGTATTGAGCGTTCAAGACCTCGTCGCTGTTTTAAGAGAAATTATCCGCTTAAACAATACTCCTGATGCAAAGCCGGACCAAATTGACCATTTGGGAAACCGCCGGGTCAGGAATTTGGGAGAATTCTTACAGAATAGATTAAGAGTAGGACTGATGAGAATGGAAAGAATTATAAAAGATAAAATGTCCACCCTTGATGTTTATACTCTAGCTCCGATTCATTTGATAAATCCCAGGCCCTTTATGGCGGTGGTTAAAGAATTTTTCAGCTCTTCCCAGTTTTCCCAGTTTATGGACAATGAAAATCCTTTGGCGGAACTGGAACACAAAAGAAGATTGTCGGCAACGGGACCAGGAGGTTTAACCCGGGAAAGAGCCGGTTTTGAAGTCAGGGATGTTCAGCCCTCTCATTACGGCAGAATTTGCCCGATTCAAACTCCCGAAGGTCCTAATATCGGGCTGGTTAACCATTTAGCCGGTTTTGCTAAGGTCAACGCTTTTGGTTTTATTGAAACTCCTTATTTTAAAGTTAAAAACGGAAAAATTACTTCGGAGCTCCATTATCTTTTAGCTTTTGAAGAAGAAAAATATAATATTGCTCACGGCGGCACTCCCATTGATGAAAAGGGCTGTATTATTCCTGAAAAAGTGGAAGCCAGGATCAAAGGAGAGCCGGGAGAAATAGAAAAATCAAAAATTGATTTTATTGATGTTTCTCCCCAGCAATCAATTTCAATCGCGACTTCTCTTATACCTTTTTTACAAAATGACGATGCGAATAGAGCTCTTATGGGTTCTAATATGCAGCGCCAGGCCGTTCCTCTTTTAAACCCAAAAATGCCTCTTGTTATGACCGGCAATGAAAAAAGAGTTGCTCAGGATTCGGGGCAGGAAATTTTAGCTCAAGATTCCGGCACAGTAGAAGAGGTGGATTCCAATCACGTAAAGTTAAAAACCCAAAATGGCCAGATTAAAAATTACGAATTAAGAACTTTTGTTCGAACCAATCAATATACTTGCTTTCATCAAAAACCCAGAGTTCAAAAGTTCCAAAAAGTGAAAGCCGGCGATATTTTGGCTGACGGCGGAGGAATCGATAATGGATATTTGGCTTTGGGCCAGAACGTTTTAGTGGCTTTCTTAGCTTTCAGGGGAGAGACCTACGAAGATGCGATTGTAATCTCCGACCGATTGATAAAAGAGGATTTTTATAGCTCTATACACATTGATAACTTCGGTTGCGACGTCAGGGAAACAAAATTAGGGCCTGAAATTACCACTTATGATATTCCCAATGTCGGAGAGGAAAAACTTAAAGATTTGGACGAAGAAGGGATTGTAAGGGTTGGAGCTGAAGTGGGGCCGGGTGATATTTTGGTCGGTAAAATTTCCCCTAAAGGGAAAGAAGATTTGACGGCCGAAGAGAGATTGCTTGGCGCTATTTTCGGCGAAAAAGCCAAAGAGGTAAAAGACACTTCTCTTAGAATGGAGCATGGGAAAAAAGGAAGAGTGGTAAAAGTAAAGGTTTTTAACAGAGAAGAGTCCAATTTGGAACCGGGAATAATAAAAAGAGTGGAAGTTGAAGTTGCTCAATTAAGAAAAATAACGCCCGGAGACAAATTGGCCGGCCGTCATGGAAATAAGGGCGTGGTTTCAAAAATTTTACCGGCCGAAGAAATGCCATTTACGGCAAACGGCGTGCCGGTTGATGTTGTTTTGACTCCCCTTGGGGTGGTTTCAAGAATGAATTTGGGTCAAATTTTGGAAACTCATTTGGGATGGGCCGCAAGAGAATTGGGATATGTGGCGATAACTCCTCCTTTAACCGGGGCTAATGAAAAGGATATCAAGGAAGAGCTTAAAGCGGCCGGTCTTCCTGAAAGCGGTCAAATTACTCTTTATGACGGAAAGACCGGAGAGGCTTTTCCGGAAAAAATTACCATCGGCTCAATGTATATGATGAAACTGATTCATATGGTGGAAGACAAGGTCCATATGAGAGCTATCGGTCCCTACTCTTTGATTACCCAGCAACCCTTGGGTGGAAAGGCGCAGTTTGGCGGTCAAAGATTCGGAGAAATGGAGGTTTGGGCCTTGGAAGGATACGGCGCGGCTAATGTTTTGCAGGAAATGCTGACTATAAAATCGGACGATGTCCCGGGAAGAGCGGCTGCCTACGAAGCCATTTTAAAAGGAGAACATATCTCTCCACCAAACTTACCGGCCTCCTTTAATCTATTAGTCGGAGAATTAAAAGCTTTGGGTTTGAACGTTGAAATAAAAGGAAAAACAGAAGAAACTTTTTCTAAATCAAAAGCCAAAGAACAAACACCAGAGCAATAAAAAAAATAAACCCAATTAATTTATGCGAGTCATAGATTTAGATTCAATAAAAATTAAACTGGCTTCTCCTGAAGATATTTTTTCTTGGTCTCATGGAGAAGTCACCAAGCCCGAGACGATAAATTATAGAACTCAAAGGTCTGAGAAAGACGGCCTTTTTTGCGAAAGAATTTTCGGGCCCACCAAAGACTATCAATGCTATTGCGGAAAATACAAGGGAGTAAGGTTTAAAGAAGTGGTTTGCGACCGTTGCGGAGTAGAGGTAACTAAATCTCAAGTCCGTCGGGAAAGAATGGGCCATCTTAATCTGGCTACCCCTTGTTCCCATATCTGGTTTTTAAGAGGCATGCCTTCGCGCATGGGCCAGGTTTTGGATTTGCCGATGCAAAAATTGGAAAAAGTGATTTATTTTTCAGCTTATATTATCACTAAAGTTGATAAAGACGCCCAGAAAAAAATTCTTGACGAAATAGAAAAAGAATATAAAACCAAAGTAAAAGCCGGTCAAAACCAATTTGAAAAGGACAAAAAGAAACTTAAGAATGTTTTGCAGGACCTGAAAGACGCCAGGGAAAAAGCCAGAAAAGAAGTTTCAGAACTGGAAAGTTTAAAAATATTATCGGAAATCGATTATCAAAATTTAGCCTTAAAATACGGAGAAGTTTTTGAAGCCGAAACCGGGGCGGAAGCTTTGGTAAAAATTTTTAAAAAAATTGATTTAAAAGAAGAAATTGAAAAATTGAAAAAACAGCTGGAAAAAGAACTGATTGATAAGAAAAAAATCCTGAGAAGATTGAAGCTTTTTAAAAAAATGCAAGAAGAAAGAATAAGGCCGGAATGGATGTTTTGGGAAACTCTGCCCATTTTGCCTCCTGATTTAAGGCCAATGGTGCAGTTGGAAGGCGGTCGGTTCGCTTCTTCCGATTTGAACGACCTTTATCGCCGGGTGATTAACCGGAATAACCGCTTAAAATATCTTTTAGAAATTTCAGCTCCGGAAGTGATTGTTAGAAACGAGAAAAGAATGCTTCAGGAAGCGGTTGACGCCTTAATCGATAACGGCATGAGAAAGGCCCAGACAACTAGGTCAACCACCGGCGGAAAAAGATTATTAAAGTCGTTGGCTGACATGTTAAAAGGCAAGGAAGGGAGATTCAGGAGAAATTTATTGGGAAAGCGAGTGGATTATTCCGGGAGGTCGGTGATTGTGGTGGGGCCGGAACTTAAACTTTCGGAAGTTGGTCTTCCCAAGAAAATGGCTCTGGAATTGTTCAAACCCTTTGTCATACATAAAGTTTTAAATAAAGAATTAGCTTATAATGTCAGGGGAGCTTCCCGATTAATTGAAGAAAAGACTCCCGAAGTTTGGGCTTTGCTGGAAGAGGTGGTTCAGGACAAGTTAGTTTTACTTAACCGAGCCCCAACTTTGCATAGATTGGGAATTCAAGCTTTCAAGCCCGTACTGGTGGAAGGAGAGGCCTTAAGAATCCATCCCATGGTTTGCCAGGCCTTTAACGCTGATTTTGACGGAGATCAAATGGCGGTTTTCGTTCCTTTGTCGCAGGAAGCTCAAAAAGAAGCCAGAGAACTTATGTTTTCCAGCTTGAATTTGTTGAAACCGGCCACCGGCACTCCGGTCATGTCTTTGAGCAAAGACATAGTTCTGGGCTGTTATTGGATGACAACAATAAAAGAAGGATTAAAAGGCGAAGGAAAAGTTCTGAGCTCTCCCGAAGAGGCGATTTTATCTGAAAGCTTGGGATACATTGATTTGAGGGCAAAAATAAAAATTAAAATAGAAAAGGATTTCATTGAAACTTCGGTCGGTCGGATTATATTTAACCAAGCATTGCCCGTGGGCTTTCCTTTTCAAAATATCAAAATAAAAATTAAAGATCTTAAAAATATAGTCAGTACGATCATTGAAGAGCACAAAGCCCTCATAGGTTATGAACCGATAGTGGAAGAAACTTTGGATAAAATTAAAAATTTAGGATTTGAGTATTCAACGAGGTCGGGTATCTCCTGGGGCATGGACGACCTTCAAGTTCCGGCCATGAAACCTAAAATTTTAGAAGAAGCTGAAAATAAAATTGACCAGATAGAGAAACATTTTCAAAAAGGACTTCTTTCAGAGCAAGAGCGGGATGATGAGATAATCAGCACTTGGCAGGAAGCAAAAAATAAGATTGAAAAAGAATTTTCAAAAACCTTATCAGTTGAAGGCTCCGTTTATACAATCGTTGACTCGGGGTCTCGAGGTTCTTGGTCTCAACCGGTGCAGATGGCCGGCATGAAGGGATTGGTTACCAATCCCATGGGGAATATTATAAAATTGCCAGTTAAGAGCTCTTATAAAGAAGGGCTTAACGTGCTTGAATATTTCAATTCCACTCACGGCGCCCGAAAAGGAACGGCCGATACCGCCTTAAGAACTGCCAAAGCCGGTTACCTGACCCGAAGGTTGGTTGACGTCGCCCACGAAGTGATAGTCATTGAAGAAGATTGCGGTGACAGAAAAGGCATTTTAGTTTTTAAGAAAGACGCGGAAGAAATCGGCCAGAGTTTTTTATATAAGATTTTAGGCCGAGTTTGTCTTGACGAGGTGAAAATTAAAGGAAAGGTTATTGTTCAAAAAGGAGATTTAGTAGATTTTAAAAAAGCAAAAATTATTTTAGACAGCGAAGAAATAAACGAAGTCAGAGTCAAGTCTCCCTTAAGCTGTAAAACTAGCCGGGGAGTTTGTCGGCAATGTTACGGTTGGGATTTGGGAAGAAATCAATTAATAAAAATGGGAGAAGCTGTTGGAGTTATAGCCGCTCAGGCAATCGGAGAGCCTGGTACCCAGCTTACCTTAATGACATTTCATACCGGCGGAGTAGCCGGCGGAGGGGACATTACTCAGGGTTTGCCTCGAGTAGAAGAAGTTTTGGAATTGCGCTCGCCAGCCGGAGAGGCGGTAATGAGCCAGGTTGACGGCAAGATAATAAGCGTGGATGCGAAAAAAGGTATAATTAAAATTGCTCCGGACTTGGATTCAAAAAAACTGAAAGAAAAAGAAATCGAATATTTAATTCCTTTAGACTTGGCTATGTGGGTGAAACCTGGCCAAAAAGTTAAACGAGGAACACAGCTTTGCGAGGGGAGCTTAAACCTTAAAAAATTATTTAAATTAACCAGCTTGGAAGAAACTTGGCGGTATGTTGTTCAAGAAATTCAGAAAATTTATTCTTCTCAGGGGGTGGATATTCACGATAAACACATTGAAACCATTGCCAGGCAAATGTTCTCTCGGGTAAGAATAAAAGATTCGGGTGACTCTGATTTTATTCCCGGAGAGATAGCCGAAAGATCGGAAATAATTGAAGAAAACGAAGTGCTTAAGAAAGCCAATAAAAACTTAATTAAAGCAGTTCCCATTTTGTTGGGTATTTCAAAAGTGGCTTTGACTACGAAAAGTTTCTTATCCGCCGCTTCTTTTCAGGAAACTTCCAGGATTTTAATAAAAGCCGCCATTGAGGGTCGGGAAGATAAACTTTTGGGATTGAAGGAAAACGTAATCATTGGTAAACTGATACCAGCGGGCACCGGATTTAAAATAAAACAAGAAACTAAATAATTTATTTATTATCTGGTATCAAAGTGGCTAAAGATAAAAAAAACAATAGAAAATTTCAAAAAGAATTCAAAGAGAAACCTGTCGGTTTTTCTATTTTATCTTCTAAAATTAAGCAAAAAATTTTAGCGGTATTGGTTGTTTTAGTGGCGATAATTGTCGGTTTAAGCTTTTTCGGGTTAGCCGGAGTGGCGGGTGATGCTTTTTTTAAAGTTTCCAATTTGCTTATGGGAAAGGCGATATTCGCCTTTCCTTTGTTTTTAGTTTTGGTGGGGTTGGTTTTATGGGAAGGATTTAAAACTTTTGAAAATAAAAAATGGCTTATTTTTTTCGCCATTTTGTTTTTTATGGTCGGTTTGTCGGGAATCCTGGGTTCTTTCAAGCAATCCTCAAAACTTGGCGGCTGGGTAGGATATGCCGCAAGTTGGCCGTTTTTGAAATTTTTTGAATTTTGGGTTTCACTTATTGTTTTTGGCACCCTTACTTTAATTTCCGGCCTTGTAATTTTATATCCTTTTTATAAACAAAAAAAAGAAAGAGAAAAAATTTCCCAGAAAGAAAGCAAGGTTTCCTTTATTAAAAGAGAAATATTCCATAATTTTAAAGTAAAGGAATTGCTTCCCTCAAGGAATGTTTTATTTGTCTCAAAATCGGAAAAAGTGGAAGAAACCCAAGCTATTCCCGGCTTGAAATTAAAACAACTTTCGCTTGCTAAAAATAATAAAAATTACGAAAAGCCCTCCCTTGATTTGCTTGAAGTGGAGAGAAAAGAGGCAATAAGCGGAGACACAAACACCAACGCCGCTATTATCAAGAGAACCTTGCAGAATTTTAATATTCCCGTTGAGATGGGCCAAATTAATATCGGCCCGACCGTTACTCAATACACCTTAAAGCCGGCCGAAGGGATAAAGGTGTCAAAGATTACCACTCTTTCCAATGACTTATCTTTAGCTTTGGCTTCTCATCCCATAAGAATTGAAGCTCCCATTCCCGGAAAACCCTTAGTGGGCATCGAAGTGCCAAATGCGGTTAGAGGCGAGGTTAGATTAAGAAGCTTGTTGGAAACCCCTGTTTTTCAAAATTCCGCCTCCTGGCTTGTTTTTGCTTTAGGAAAGGACGTATCCGGCAATCCGGCTTATGCTGACTTGTGCCGGATGCCTCATATGTTGGTGGCCGGCAGTACGGGTAGCGGAAAGACCGTATTTTTAAATAATTTAATTTTAAGTTTAATTTATAGAAATTCTCCCGAAACTTTAAGATTGATTTTAATTGACCCGAAAAGAGTGGAGTTCCCGGTTTACGGAGAACTTCCTCATTTATTATCACCGGTGATTTGCGACAAGAGCAGGGCGGTTAACGCTTTAAGATGGCTGGTTGAAGAAATGGAAAGAAGATTTGATGTTTTATCTCGTTTTAGGTCAAAAGATATAGTTTCTTATAACGAGCACGTTGCTAACGGCTCCGCGGAACCTCTGCCTTATATTGTTTTAATTATTGACGAGCTGGCTGATTTAATGGCTTCAAAAGGCAGAGATGTCGAGGCTTTAATTGTGAGAATAGCTCAAATGGCGAGAGCCGTAGGCATTCACTTGGTTTTGGCTACCCAGAGGCCTTCAGTAGAGGTGATTACCGGCTTAATTAAAGCCAATATTACTTCCAGGGTTGCTTTTCAGGTTGCTTCCCAGGTTGATTCCAGGACTGTTTTTGATATCTCCGGAGCTGAAAAACTTTTAGGCCGAGGTGATATGCTTTTTGTTTCAACCGAAATTTCCAAACCCAAAAGAATCCAAGCAGCTTTGGTTACTGAAAAAGAAACGAAAAGAGTGGTTAAATTTATAGCTTCCAAAATAGACCCCGCCGAGATTTATAACGCAGATATGGCGGACAGTTTGAAAGAAAAACTTTCCGAAGAAGAAACAAAAGAAGGTTTCGATATTTTTTCCAGAGGAGAGGACCCTCTTTACGATACCGCGAAGAGCGTAGTCATAGAATCAATGAAAGCATCGGCCTCTCTTTTGCAAAGGAGATTGCAAATAGGTTATGCCAGAGCCGCCAGATTAATGGATATGCTGGAAGAAAGAGGAGTGGTGGGTCCCTCCGACGGCGCCAAGCCTCGGGAAATAATAGGAGACGAGCTGGAGACCTTTGGAACGAAAAAAGAAGATGAAGATATTATTGAAGAGCCGGAAGAACCTAAAGAAAATGGAACGGAAAACGAGGAAGAAACTGATTCTGAAGAAGAAACCTTTGAAAAAGAAGAAGTTTCAGAGGAAAAAGAAGAAGAACAACAAGAGAATGGAGAGAAAGGCAATAAAGACAATGAAAACGAAGAAGAAACGTCTGAAAAAGAAGAAGTTTAATAGAAATCCATGGGCTTACGTCTATGGTACTTACGTACCATTCAAAATTTTGCGAAGCAAAATTTTAGGATTTATGTATTTCCCTCCGCTTCGCTCCGGGCTTGCCCTGTATCTACGGGCTTACGCCCATAGTTTTAGGGCAAGAAAATATAAAATAATTTTAAATTAATTTTTATAATATATGACAAAAAAACCGGTCTCAAAAATAGAGAAAAAAGACATCCAAGAAACCTTGGATGAAATAACCCAAAAATTCGGGGAAGGCGCTATCATGCGCTTGAAAGAAGTAAAAGCCGCTGACATTGATGTCATTCCGACGGGTTCTCTTTCTTTAGATTTAGCCTTAGGCGTGGGAGGAATTCCCAGGGGCCGGGTTATTGAAATTTTTGGTCCGGAAGCCGGCGGGAAAACCACTTTAGCTCTTCATATTTTGTCTGAAGCTCAAAAAAAAGGAGGCCAAGCCGCTTTTATTGACGCTGAACATGCCTTAGACCCGGATTATGCCCGTAAAATCGGAGTAAATGTGGACGAGCTTTTAATATCCCAGCCTGATTCCGGCGAACAGGCGCTTCAAATTTTAGAAACCCTGGTCAGGTCGGAAGCGATTGATGCGGTAGTGGTGGATTCAGTAGCGGATTTAACTCCTAAAGCAGAAATAGCCGGCGAAATGGGTGAGTTTAAAATAGGGCTTCAGGCTAGATTAATGAGCCAGGCTTTAAGAAAGTTATCCGGCATTGTCGCTAAAACTAATACCGTAATTATATTTTTAAATCAAACTCGAATGAAAATCGGCGTTGTTTTCGGAGACCCCGAAACCACTCCCGGAGGGTTGGCTTTAAAGTTTTACGCTTCTGTAAGAATTAATCTGAGAAGAATAGCTCAGATTAAAAAAGGAGACGAAGTTGTCGGCGGCCGGCACAAAGCCAAGATAGTAAAAAACAAGGTAGCCGCTCCATTTAAAATCGCTGAATTTGATATTTATTACAACGAAGGCATTTCCAAATCTTCCGATATTTTGAATTTAGCTTTAAAAAAAGAAATTATAAAAAGAGTGGGAAACTCTTTTCAATATCAAGATAAAAAAATAGGAGTAGGCGTGGAAGGAGCCAAGGATTTTTTGAAGGAAAATATTGACTTGGCAAAAGAAATAAAAAAAGACATTTTAAAAAGTTATAGCAATTCCTAATCTTATTAAAAAACAAAAAAGCTGTTCATCAAGGGCAGTTTTTTTGTTTTTGATGATATGTCTAAGTTTATTAATACTTGCTGGTGAAAGACAGCAAACCTAAAAATCTTGCTCTTTTTATAACTTTAGCTAATTTTCTTTGATGGGTTGAACAAAGCCACGTCCTTTTTTTAGACTTAATTTTACCCCAGCTGGAAATAAATCTTTCCAGTAATTTTACATTTTTAAAATCAATTTCTCTGATGTTTCTTTGGCAGAAATAACAATTCGTCTTCATGGTTTTTTAAGTTTTTTATTGTTTAAAAAGGCAGATCTTTAATGTCAATTTCTTCCGAATCTTCTTCATTATTTTTTTCCTCAGATTCTGCGATTTCTTGTTTTAATGACTCTTCGGAAGTGGAAGGGGGAGGGGTATCGTTTTCTTCAATAATAGGAATTTCTTCGGTTGTTTCTTTGGGTTCATTTGGCATTTGTTTTGCTCCCAATCTCGGGCCCAACTGTATTCTTTCGGCTATAATTTCAGTCCGATAATTATTTTTTCCCGATTGGTCTTGCCAGCTTCTAGTTTGGAGCCGGCCTTCAATCAACACCAAGGAACCTTTTGTTAAATATTGAGAGCTGATTTCCGCCAATCTCCTCCACAAAACTATATTATGGTATTGAGTTTCATTTTGTTTTTGGCCGCTGTTTCTGTCGTTCCAAACCCTATTGGTGGCGACGCTAAAATTGCAAACCGATTGTCCCGAAGGAGTTGTTTTTAAAATCGGGTCGGCCGTTAATCTTCCTATTACAAAAACTTTATTTAAATTCATTTTTTATTCTAAAATTTCTTCTAATTTTTTTTCAATATCCTTTAACTCGACCTTTTTTTCCGTTTTTTTGGTTACACTAGGTTCAACAATACCTTTTTCCATTGGCGTTTCTTTAATTTCAATTTCAGGTTCTTTTGCTTTTATTTTTGAGAATAATAAAAATCGAATAATTTTTTCCTCTGTTTTTATTTCTTTGTCCAACTGCTGAATATCTTCCTGTTTTAAGCTAAAAATTAAAGTAATCAAATAAGCCTCGTTATTTTTCTTTATCGGGTATTTTAAGTTAATCCTGAAGGGCTCCGAAGAAAAATCTAAAATTCCTCCCTTATTTTGAACGGAAACGTTGATCTTTTGCTGAAGTTCTTTAACCTCTACTTCGGAAAGTTCCGGAGAAGCTAAATAAGTTAATTCGTAATATTTCATAAGACAATTTAAATTCTATTATTTTAAGATTATCGAATCAAGGGCATTATAACAGCTTTTCTTTGAATAATCAAGCGAAAAAACCGATGAAAAACTTATGAGATTATGATATAATAAAAACATATGAAAATCAATAATTTTAAGAAAATTGCCATAGAAGCAGCAAAAGAAGCCGGAAAAATGTTAATGAAAAATTTTAACAAAGCTACGGTCATTAAATACAAAGACAGACAAGACGTTCTTACCGATGCGGACCTAAGGGCTGAAAAAATAATAATTAATAAGATTAAATCAAATTTTCCGGACCATAATATTATATCTGAAGAAAAAGGAGAAGAGAATTTAAAATCAGAATATACTTGGATTATTGATCCTCTTGACGGGACAAAGCATTATATAAGAAAAATTCCTATATTTTGTGTATCCATTGCCCTCCAAAAAAAAGAAGAGATAATTGTTGGGGTAGTTTTTTTTCCGGCAATGAACAATCTTTTTTATGCTGAAAAGGGTAAAGGGGCTTTTCTTAACGATAAAAAAATTCATGTTTCCCGAATAAAAAATCTCGCAAATTCTTTTATTTATACCGAACTGCCAAATTATAAATTATCAAAAAAAGCTTTTAGTAGAAATCATAAAAAATTAGAAAAATTATTTAAAAAAACCTATCGAGTTAGGGCTTGGGGAAGCGGTCCTTTGGGGCTTTGTTATGTTGCTTCGGGAGGATTTGAGTCTTATATAGCATTAAACGACGGTGCTAAATTATGGGATATTGCAGCGGGAGCCATCATAGTAAAAGAAGCCGGAGGAAAAGTTACAAATATAAATGGAAATAAGTTTATAAAAAAGACTATTCATTTGATAGCTTCAAACGATAAGGTACATGATAAATTATTAAAATTATTAATATAATAAATGAATTATGGAAATTTTTAGAACTTATGATATCAGGGGGGAATATCCCAAAGATATCAACGATGATATTGTTTATAAAATAGTCAGAATTTTAGTTCGTACTTTTAATGCAAAAAACTTAGTCATTGGCCGAGATATCAGTTTGGCTACCCCTAATATTTATAAGGCCTTGGTAAAAGGCGCTCTTGACCAGGGCGTCAAGGTTACGGATATCGGTATCGCCGGTACGGATGTTGTTTATTTTACCGCCGGCAACTTTAAGTTTGATATAGGCTTGGAAGTCACAGCATCGCATTCGGCCGGTCACTTAAGCGGTATTAAAATTGTGGGACCTGGAGCCAGTCCTTTTGGTAAGGGTTTAGGCATGGAGAAACTTAAAGAGGATTTCTTGCGTTATAAAGAATTAAAATCTTCAAAAAAAGGAAAATTAGAACAAAAAAATGTTTGGAAAGATTTCATTTCTCAAGTTTTGTCTTTTGTTGACGTTAAAAAAATCAAACCGCTAAAAGTAGTGGTTGACGCTTCAAACGCAGTGGGTATTTTAGAAATTGACCATCTCGAAAAAAATATTCCTCAAATAAATTTTATTAAGATTAACTGGAAGTTGGACGGTCATTATCCGGGGCACGCTCCCAACCCTTTTTTAAAAGAGAACAGAGAGCAATTAGTCGATAAGGTGAAAGAAGTTAAAGCAGATTTGGGCGTAGCTTTCGACGGCGATGCTGATAGAATATATTTTATCGATGAAAATGGCGAATTTATTTTCGGAGCCTATATAAACGGCCTAATCGCTGAAAAAATATGCAAAAATAATGAAAAAAGAGTTGTTTTACATGATGTTCGGGCCACAAGATATATCAGAAAAAAAATTATTGAGGCCGGGGGAATTCCCCAAATTGAACTAGTCGGGCACAGTTTTTT
This sequence comes from Candidatus Nealsonbacteria bacterium, assembly GCA_026396195.1. NCBI lineage: Bacteria > Candidatus Nealsoniibacteriota > Candidatus Nealsoniibacteriota bacterium. Next base: position 119,711 of record JAPLXH010000006.1, on the reverse strand, counting down.
TAAAAGCCGAATGAAAAAAGAAAATGCTATTTTCGGAGCTGAATCTTCAGGCCATGTTTATTATAATTTCGGAGATTATATGGCAGAAAATAGCTTAATTGCTTTTTTACAAATGCTTCAGATAATTTCAGAAAGCAATAAAACCTTGGGAGAGTTAACTAGTGACGGTCGTAAAAATTATCCCGTCAGCGGGGAATATAATTTTGTTTTACCCGGTTTTTCCGAGATAGATGATTTAACTCCAGAAGTTTTGAAGGCAATGGGTAAAGTTTTAGATAAGATTAGAGAAAAATATTTTTCAGCTAAAATTTCTGATTTCGATACTTTAACGATTTCTTACCCGGAATGGAATTTTAATTTACGTCCCTCAGCCAACGATCCGGTTCTGCGTTTTACAGCAGAGGCAATCAATAACAAGCTTCTTTCAGAAAAACAAAAAGAGGTTTTTAATCTCTTAGAAAGTGAGGGCTGCAAATATTTAAATGACAGCGGGGTTAATTTATTGAACTAATCCGGTTTTTTTTCTTACTTCTTCAATCGTTGATTGGGTTAAAACTCGAGCTTTTTTCGCTCCTTGGTCTAAAATCTCTTTCATATAATCTTCTCTGGCTAGAAGTTCTTTTCTTTTTCGGCGCATAGGTTCCCATTTTTCAATTAAAAGTTCGGCCAGCGATTTTTTAAAATCAGCATAGCCTTTCTTTTTGAATTTATTCTCTGTTTCTTTTATTGATTTTTCACTAACCAATGAATAGATGGTTAAAAGATTGGAGATGCCGGGTTTAGCATCGGGTGAGTATTTGATTGTTTTACCGGTGTCTGTTACTGCCGACATTATTTTTTTCTTTAAAATTTCAGGTTCGTCAAAAATATTAATTTGGGTTTGAGGCCCGTCGCTTTTTGACATTTTCTTCCCGGGTTCCTGTAAGGACATGATTTTAGCCGAGGATTTTAAAATTAGGGCTTCAGGTTCTTTGAAGATTTGGCCGAAGGTTTTATTGAACCTTCTGGCAATGGTTCTGGCCAATTCCACATGCTGTTCCTGGTCTTTTCCAACTGGCACCAAATCAGCCTGATAAATCAAAATATCAGCCGCCATCAAGATGGGATAGTTCAAAAGTCCGGCGTTTATATTTTGAATGTGTTTTTTTGATTTTTCTTTAAATTGAGTCATTCTTTGCAAATCTCCCAAAGGAGTTACCGTGCTCAATATCCAAGCCAATTCCGTCACCTCCTTTATCGTTGACTGGAGGTAAATGATGCATTTTTCGGGATTTAAGCCGGACGCTAGAATTTCAATGGCCTTATCAAAAACTTCCCTTGAATATGTTTTTGAATCAAATGGGGTAGTGAGGCCGTGCAAATCGGCAATAAAAAAAATACATTCATTTTTTTCCTGAAGTTCTTTATATTGTTTCACGGTATTCAAATAATTTCCTATATGAAATTTGCCTAAAGGCCGAATGCCGGTTACAATCCTCATATTTTTTTATTTTACAATATCTAAACTTCTATTACTACGGGCAATACCATGGGTCTTCTCTTAGTTTTTTGGAAAAGGAAGGACCCGACTTTATTTTTTATCTCCTCTTTTATGTTAATCCAGTTTATAGCTCCTCCGGAAAAAGCTGCCCGGTTTACGATTTCCACCACTTTTTTTCGGGTTTCTTTTAACAAGTCCTTTGATTCTCTCAAGTAAACAAAACCTCTGGAAATGATATCCGGTGAGCCGATAATTTTGCCGGTTTTTCTGTCAACGACCGCAATGACTACGAACATTCCGCCACTAGCTAAAGTTTGGCGGTCGCTCAAGACAATTTCTCCCACGTCTCCCACTCCCAATCCGTCAACCATTACGTAGTTTGAAGGCACTTCTTTTTTCTCAATAAAAATTTGATTTTGTTTTAAGTTAATAATTTGTCCGTTTTCAGCCACAACTATATTTTTTTCGGGAATGCCCGATTCTTTGGCCAATTCGGCATGAGCAGCCAGCATTGAATATTGGCCGTGAATCGGCAGAAAAAATCTCGGTTTTAAAATTTTTATCATTATTTCCAATTCTTCTTGCTGGGCATGGCCTCCGGCGTGGATATCCATCATTTTATAATGGAAAACCTTGGCTTTTTGTCTTATGATGTTATCTTTCATATACTGAACCGTTCTTTCATTTCCCGGAACGACAGAAGAGGAAAAAATTACTGTATCTTCTTTCTTCAGTTTCAGGGGCCTGTATTCTTGATTGGCAATCCGCATCAGAACCGCCGATTCCTCACCTTGGGCTCCCGTGCAAAGCAGGGTTACCCTGGAGTCGAGATAATTGCGGATTTTTTCCGGTTTGATTAAGGTTCCTTTTTTTGTTTTGATGTAACCTAAGTTTTTGCAAAGCTCCACGTTATTTCTCATTGTATAGCCGTCAACCGCGACAAATCTTCCGTATTTTTCCGATAAAGATATTACCTGTTGGATTCGATTAATCAAAGAACCAAAGGTGCCGGCGATAATCCGGCCGCGGGCTTTTTTAAAGATGTCTTCAAGATTTTCAAAAATTTGCTTTTCCGAAAGAGAATGTCCCGGTTCCTCGGCTCCGGTAGAATCGGACATTAAAAGCAAGATTCCCTTCTCACCGATTCTTTTTAAATTTTCAAAGTCAGTCGGTAAATCATTAACCGGTTCTTTGTCAAATTTAAAATCTGAAGTGTCAATGATATTGCCGATCGGGGTTTCGATTAAAATTCCCAAATTATCGGCAATATTGTGGTTCTGCCGGAAAAATTCAATTTTAAATTGGCCCAGTTTGATTTTTGAACCGTTTTTAACTTGAGTTATATTTAATCGAGAGCGAGGAAAATCTTCCTGTCTTTTCAGAATAATGCCTTTAGCTAATCCCGAAGCGAAAAGCGGGGGATTCCCTAATTTTTCTATTAAATAAGGGACAGCTCCGATGTGGTCGTAATGTCCGTGAGTAAAAACTACTCCCAAAATATTTTTTTGTTTTCCCTGCAAATAAGAAACATTGGGAATAATATAATCAATGCCGGGCATGTTTTCCTCGGGCATTCTAAATCCCATATCGATAATTAATATTTCATCTTTGTATTCAAGAACCATCATGTTCCGGCCGACTTCTCCCAAACCGCCCAAAGGGATAATTCTTAAATTTGAATCTTTTTTCTTTAAATTAGTTGTCATAAAAATAAAGCAATCTTATATCTCAAAATTAAAGAGATTTCAGATTTTTTAAGTTTTTTACAGTGCCCTCGACTGGATTTGAACCAGTACGACCTTGCGGTCCTTGGTTCCTGAAACCAAGGTGTCTGCCAATTTCACCACGAGGGCTTTGATTTATTGAGATTTCCAAGTTCTTTTGGTGCTGATATACCAATTTTCAATTCCTGAGAATCTTTGGGACGGATCGGTGATGACTTTTGTTTCCATCCCTTGAATCGTATCTTTTTTTATTAAGTAAAAATAATCGGGAGTATAAATAAAAATAGCGGGAGCATCTTCTATCAGAACGTCTTGAAACTGTTCGTAATTTTTCTTTTGTTCTTCGGAGCTGGTGCTTTCCCGGCCTTTCTCTAAAAATTCATCGGCTTTTTTATTTTCGTAGCTGGACAAGTTCAACCCTGGGTCTTTTTTTTGAGAAGAATGCCAGAAAGGAAAGGGATCGGGAATTGAACCTAAAACCTCTCCGAATAATAAAATTTCATAATCCCTGGTTTTAATATAATCTCTTTCTAAGGTGGCGATGTCAGTGGTTTTAATTTCCAGCTTGACCCCTATTTTTTCCCACTGGTTTTTTAAAAGATTTGCAACCTTGACTAATTGGGGCTGGTCAACCGTTACTAAGGTAAACCCTAAGCTTAAGGTTTCTTTAGGGGATGGAAAACACACTTGATTTAGCTTGTCCATCGTTGCTTTTCCAACCTTGCCGGTTCCCGAAGTTAATCCCGACGGTTTCAACACTTCTTCGGCGTATTTAGCCAGACATTTTTGCAGTTCTTGGACTTCCAATCCCTGGCTCCCCGTGTTTAAAACCGAACTGAACCTGAAAGCCGGAATTTTTTCTATGGTTTTTTCCCTGAAGCCGTCATTGTTTTCGTCTTTAAAACCGGCTTTTTCCAACGTTTCCTTGGCTTTTTCTATATTAAATTCGTAAATCTTGGAAGGCGCGGAGAAGCCGTAAATTTCAGGCATTAAAGGAGAGTCAATTATTTTTCCGTTGCCCGCCAAAGTTTCTTTTAATATTTCTTCTTTATCGGTTCCTAAGTTTAAAGCTTTTCTTACTTCTTTATCTTCCAAAATTTTTGATTTGGCTATATTAAAAAATGCGGCAAAGTATCTGGGCAGAACAATCTTGTTTACGTTAAAATATTTAACGTAAAAATCTTGATAGTTTTCAGGACTAATTATTGAAAATCCGGTGATTTCTCCTTTTTCTACGGCTGTCATTAATTCTTCTTCTGTCTTAAAAAACTTAAAATTAATTTCAGAGACAAAGGGTCCTTTTTCGTAATAATCAGGGTTTCTTTCCACGATAAAATTAATTATCGAACCTGACTTATCTTTTTCCGAGCTTTTAAATTTATAAGGTCCCGAACCTATAGGCTCTAAATTATATGGGCTTGAATAGACGTTGGCAATCGGTATTTTTTCCCAAATGTGTTTCGGGATTATTTTTAAAGTGGTGTTTTCTAAAAAAACAAAAGAAGGTTTTTTTAGAATGAATCTGATTTCATAATCGGAGATTCTTTCTATTTCTATTCCCAGCCATTCCGCCCTTAACGGGCTTTTATAGTCGGAGCTTTGGATGGCTTGAATCGTGAATATTATATCGTCAACCGTTAATTTTTTGCCGTCAGACCAAAGAACATCGTTTTTTATTGAAAATTCATAAATTTTTCCCCCTTCTTTTATTTTTACGTTGTCAGCCAAGTCTTTTCCGATTTTTCCATCTTTATCATATTTCATCAGCCCGGAAAACAATATTTCCGTCAAATCTCGGTCAACATCAGAAGCCTCCGAATACAAGGGGTTGATGAAACTCGGCTGGCCCACTATTCCTTCGACAAAAGAGCCGTTGACGGCCGGTTTAATTTCAGTGTTTTTGAGATAAAAATTTGCGCTTAAAAAAACAAAAGAACCCAAAGCTAAAATTGAAAATAAAAAAACAATGTTCTTTTCGGTTTTGGAAAGCAAGCTATAAAGCTTTTTCCATTGAGAAAAACCAAACCAAGAAAATTTAAAATTTTTGAGAAATGAATTTTGACTCATTTGAGATTCAACAGGGATAAAATAATAAAGGCAATTCCCAGGACGATTGTAATCCACAGAATGGTTTTTTGCATTCCTCTGCGGGAGGAGTAAGATTCTCCTCCTCCGCCGAAAGCGGAATCCAAAGCTGCTCCCCTTTGTTGAAGCAGAATGCAAATAATTAAAAAAATAGAAACTATAATTTGCGTTATAGATAAAATAGACATAATAATATGGTTAAATTCGATTAGCTATCAAGCTCGAAGCCCAAACAATGATTGCCGTCCAAAATAAAGGCAAAAGTCCGACAAAGTTTAAATTTGTAAAAAAGATATCAATTGCCCAAACGATTCCCATGTTGATTAACAGGCCAAAGAGTCCAAGGGTAATTATTCTTAAGGGCAGGGTAATCAGGTTAAGAATAGGCTTAATAAAAGCATTTATCAAGCCCAATAAAAGCCCCGCCAGCAATAAATCCTTGATAAACCCGGTAAACTCTATGCCCGGAACAAGCTCTTTAGCCAGCCAGATTGACACGATTCCCGCGATAATCTGTAAGATTAATTTTCTAAAACGTGACTTCATAGATTGTTTAATAACTAATAATACCAGAAACAATACCAGAATTCAAATTGTTTTTCAACTGAACAGTTTATTTTTTCTTAATTTACGATGATAATCAATGGCAAAACGGTGAGCTTCGTCTCTGAGCCGAAGAATTAAATTAGAAAATTGGGGAGGCAATTTTTTTAGTAAAATCGGCTTTTTTTGATAAGGCAAAAAAAGTTCATTATTTTTTTTAGCCAAAGCCATAATTTTTATCTCCTTATTTTTTATGGCCCTTAAAGCCAAATTCAGCTGTCCTTTTCCGCCGTCAATCAAAACCAAATCAGGCAGGGGCCACTCTTTATGTTTAAATCTTCTTTTTAAAATTTCCTTTAGCATTGCAATATCGTCGGGTTTATTTTCGGAAAATTTAATTTTAAACTTGCGATAATGATTTTTATCGGGTTTTCCCTCTATAAAAACAATAAGAGCTCCCGTAGCTTCTTTACCTTGGAAATTGGAAATATCATAAGCCTCTATTCTGTAAAAATCTTTTTTATTGTTTAAAATGAGCTGTAAATTATTTTTAATTTTTTCCCAGTTAAAATTTTCTTCTTTTTCGTCTAAAGCTATTCGGTGAGCCATTATTTTTTCCATGGACCCGATATGGTCTCTTATTTGGAGAGCCGCTTCGAAATTTTTTGATTTAGCCGCACCTTTCATTTTTTCTTTAAGGTCATTTAAAAGGTTTTCCTTTTTACCTTCCAAGATTTTTATAATGTCAAAGGCATTTCTTCGGGATTCCTCTTTTATTTTTTTTGAAATTTCAGGGATTTGTTCGGCCAGCTTGTTTTTCAGGAGGCAGGGAGCCGGGCATCTTTTCAGTTGATACCACAAACAGGGCTTATTGGGTAAAAACCTGCAATTCCTGTATGGAAAAGCTTTTCTCAGGATTTTCAAGGTTTGTTTTAAAGCTTTCCCGTCGACAAAGGGTCCCGCACATTTATTCAAAATATGATTTTTTGGAATTTGATGGGTGATAAAAATTCTTGGAAAATTTTCCTTGGTAAATACAACGTAGAAATAATTTTTATCATCCCGCCATATCACATTAAACCTGGGTTGGTATTTTTTGATTAACTTGGCTTCCAAAATTAAAGCCTCAATTTCCGAACCGGTTTCAATAATTCCTATTTTATTTGTTTTTTCTAAAAAAACTTTATCTTTATAAGAGGATTGCTGGAAATGGCTTTTTAGTCTTTTTTTTATATTTATTGCTTTGCCTATATAAAAAATTTCTTTTTTTCCAAAAAAAGCATAAATTCCCGGGCTTTGAGAGAGATGAGAAATTTTATTTTGATTCGTAAACTTGAATTTTTCCATTACTTTTTCATTTTAAAACATAAATCTTGAATTCTCAACGTAGGGGGAGGTCTTTTTAGCTATTGAAATTAAAGAAAAATCAGCGTATAATTAAGGACTTAAAGATTTCTCTTATTCTATATATATGTATAGTAATTTTATAAAAATCAAAGGAGCTAAAATCCATAATTTAAAAAATATTTCCGTTAATCTCCCAAAGAACAAACTGGTTGTTATTACCGGAATTTCCGGTTCCGGCAAGTCTTCTTTGGCTTTTGATACTTTGTATGCCGAAGGCCAGAGGCGATACGTGGAAAGCTTGTCTCCTTATGCCCGCCAATTTTTAGGCATTATGCAAAAGCCTGATGTTGATAAAATTGAGGGCATTTCTCCGGCAATTTCCATTGACCAAAGGAAGGCCGCCCATAACCCTCGTTCAACTGTCGGCACTATTACCGAAATTTATGATTATTTAAGGTTGTTATTCGCCAGGACAGGCCAGGCTCATTGTCCAAATTGCAAAAAAGCGATAACCCGTCAGACGGTCGCTCAAATTACCAACCAAATTTTTAAGTTACCGAAAGGTTCGGAAATTTTAGTTTTAGGACCCGTTATCCGAGGTCGGAAAGGAGAGCATAAAGGGGTTTTGGAAGAAATTCAAAAAGCCGGTTTCATCAGGGTAAGAGTTGAGGGTATCGTTCATTTGATTGAGGAGGCCCTGGCCATTGATTTGAACCCCAAAAAAAATCACAACATTGAGGTGGTGGTGGACAGATTAATTATTGAAAAATCAATTGACCGCACCAGATTGGTTGATTCCATAGAAACCGCCTTGAAGTTGGGCAAGGGCGTTTTAATGATAAATTTAAAAAATAAAGACATATTGTTTAGCGAGCATTTCGCCTGCGAGGAATGCGGGATAAGCTTGCCTCAAATAGAACCCAGATTGTTTTCTTTTAACTCTCCTTACGGCGCCTGTTCTTTTTGCCAGGGATTGGGCGAAAAATTAGAAGTGGACCCAAAGTTGGTTTTACCGAACAAAAGTTTAACCATTGCCGAAGGCGCTATTTTTCCTTGGTCCCGGGCTTCCCATAAAATCGGCAGGCAGGGATATTTTTTTTGGCAACTGTCTAAACTGGCCCAAAAACACGATTTTTCCCTTGACGCTCCGGTCAGTGATTTGCCAAAGAAAGTTATTGATTTAATTCTTCATGGAGACCAAAATTTTGAGGGAGTGGTTCGTAATTTGGAAAGAAGGTATCACGAGACTGATTCCGACTGGACTCGCCAAGAAATTGAACAATATATGATTATTAAAAAATGCCCTAAGTGCTTAGGAAAGAGGTTGAAGCCCGAGGTTTTGGCGGTTAAGGTCGCCCAAAAATCGATTGACCAGATAGTGGAAACAAACATCCAAGACCTGAAAGAGTTTTTTGGCGAAATGTTGGAGCAAAAATCATTTATTTTAAAACCAGAAGAAATAAAAATCGCCCACCCGATTTTTAAAGAAATTATCAATCGCCTTCAATTTTTGAGCGATGTCGGTTTAGATTATTTGACCCTGGACCGAAAAGCCGCCACGCTTTCAGAGGGAGAAGAGCAGAGAATAAGATTAGCCACCCAGTTGGGTTCAAAGTTGACCGGCGTTTTATACGTTTTAGACGAGCCTTCAATTGGTCTTCATTCCAGAGACCAGAGAAAATTGATTGCTACCTTGAAAAATTTAAGGGATTTGGGAAACACCGTTGTTGTCGTAGAGCACGACGCAGATACTATTTTAGAGGCCGACTGGGTTATCGATATCGGGCCAGGCGCGGGCAAGCACGGCGGAAACTTAACTTTTGAGGGGACCCCAAAGCAATTGTTAAGGTCAAGGAGCCTTACCGGCCAATATCTTTCAGGCAAAAAAAAGGTAGAGATAGAAGAAAAAGAAAAAATAGAACTGGAAAAGATTAAAAATCAAAACAACAAAACCCCTCAATTTTTAATAATAAAGGGAGCCAAAGAAAACAATCTTAAAAATATCACGGCCAAGATTCCCTTAAAAAAAATGGTTTGCATTGCCGGAGTGTCCGGTTCCGGGAAGAGCTCTTTAATCACCGACACGTTGGCCCGCGCTTTATTCAAGAAATTTTATAAATCAAAAGAAGAGCCGGGGAAATATGATGAAATTTTGGGCTTGGAGCATTTAGATAAAGTGGTTTTGGTTGACCAGTCGCCGATTGGCCGGACGCCAAGGTCAAATTCCGTAACTTATACCGGAGCTTTCTCTTACATTAGGTATATATTTTCCAAGGTTAAAGAGGCTAGAGTCAGGGGTTATAAATCCGGTAGGTTTTCTTTTAACGTTAAAGGGGGCCGTTGCGAGGCCTGTGAAGGCCAGGGAGTTAAAAAAATTGAAATGTATTTTTTACCCGATGTTTATGTGGAATGCCAGGAATGCAGGGGAGCCCGTTACAATAAAGAAACTTTAGAGATAGAATATAAAGGGAAAAATATCGCCCAGGTTTTGGCGCTGACCATTGAAGATGCTTTGGAGTTTTTTAAAAATATTCCTCCTTTGTTTCAAAAATTAAATACCTTAAAAGAAGTGGGATTGGGTTATATCGGTTTGGGTCAGCCGGCTCCTTCTTTGTCGGGCGGAGAGGCCCAGCGGATTAAGCTGGCTACCGAGCTTTCCAAAAAAGCCACCGGAAAAACTCTTTATATCTTAGACGAGCCGACCACTGGCCTTCATTTTGAAGATATTAAAAAACTTTTGCTGGTTTTAAAAAGATTAGTTGCAAAGGGAAATACTATTCTGACAATAGAGCATAATCTGGATGTTATTAAAAACGCTGACTGGATTTTGGACCTGGGGCCGGAAGGCGGCCAAAAGGGGGGATATATCGTGGCCCAGGGCTCTCCTCAAGAAATCGTCAAAAACAAGGAAAGTTATACCGGAAAATATTTAAAACCCCTTCTATAATTTCTCCGCGCCCTTAAAAACATTTTTTAGCAACAGGGCTTGACATTATTTTTTAAAAAATTAAAATAAAAAATTAGCAATCAAAGGTCGCAATTGCTAACAGGTAAAATCAATATCAATTAAAATTATATTAATAAAATTAAAAATATGAACATTAAACCTTTGGCCGATTACATATTAATTGAGCCAATTTCCCAGGAAGAGAAAACCAAATTCGGCATTATTCTTCCTTCTACCGTTGAAAAAGAAAAGCCGGAACAGGGAAAAGTTATTGCCGTGGGGTCCGGCAAGCGAACCAAAGACGGCAAAGTTATTCCGCCGGAAGTAAAACCCGGGGACATTGTTTTGTTTACCAAATACGGCCCCAATGAGGTAAAAATCGATGACAAAGAATATTTAATTGCTAAGCAGGAGGACATCTTGGCGATTTTAGAATAATTTAAAAAACTATGGCAAAACAAATATTATATTCGGAAGATGCTCGTAAAAAATTAAAAGAAGGCGTTGATAAATTGGCTAACGCCGTCAAAGTGACTTTGGGTCCCAAGGGTCGGAACGTTGTTATTGAAAGCGGGTTCGGGTCTCCGACTATTACCAATGACGGAGTTTCAATAGCCAAAGAAATAGAACTTGAGGATAAAGCTGAAAATATAGGAGCTGAAATAGTCAAAGAAGTCGCCCAAAAAACCAATGACGTAGCCGGAGACGGAACAACCACGGCAGTGCTTTTAGCTCAAGCTATAATTTCAGAAGGCTTGAAAAATGTGGCGGCTGGAGCAGACCCTTTGGCTATCAAGCGGGGCTTGACCAAAGGTACGGAGCAAGTGGTTGCCGAGTTAAAAAAAATGGCTCAGAAAATAACCACCAAAGAAGAAATGGCGCAGGTGGCGACAATTTCCGCCGAGAATCCGGAAGTGGGGAACTTGATTGCCCAAATGATGGAAGAGATCGGAAAAAACGGAGTCATTACCATTGAAGAGTCAAAAACTTTCGGCCTTCAAAAAGAAATCGTTAAAGGTCTTCAGTTTGACCGCGGCTATATTTCTCCTTATATGATAAGCGACCCCGAAAGAATGGAAGCGGTTTATGAGAACGCTCACATTTTGATTACCGATAAAAAAATTGCTTCTTTAAACGAAATTTTACCGGTTTTAGAAAGATTAGCTCAAATCGGGAAAAAAGAATTGGTAATTATTGCCGAAGAAATCGAAGGCGATGCCTTGGCTACACTTGTGGTTAATAAGCTTCGCGGAATTTTTAACACTTTAGCCATTAAAGCTCCGGGATTCGGAGATAGAAAAAAAGAAATGCTGGCTGATATCGCTACAGTTACCGGAGGCCAGGTAATTTCCGAAGAAACCGGTTTAAAATTGGAAAACGTTGAAGAAAAAATGTTGGGCATGGCTCGCCGGGTGATTTCCACCAAAGAACACACTACTATTATCGAAGGCAAAGGAGAAAAAAGCGAAATTGAAGCCAGAATTAACCAGATAAAAAAAGAAATAAAAGCTACGACTTCCGATTTTGACAAAGAAAAGCTTCAAGAAAGATTGGCCAAATTAAGCGGAGGCGTTGGAATTATAAAAGTGGGAGCCGCCACCGAAGTGGAGCAAAAAGCCCTTCAGCATAAAACCGAAGACGCTTTAAATGCTACCCGGGCTGCCGTTGAAGAAGGAATAGTTCCGGGCGGAGGAGTGGCTTTGTTAAGGGCGGTAAAAGCATTGGAAGACTCAAAGGCCCAAGGCGATGAACAGCTCGGGCTTAATATTTTAAAGAGAGCCCTGGAGGAGCCGATTCGTCAGATTGCCAAAAATGCCGGAGCCGAGGGTTCCGTGGTAGCTGAACAAGTTAAAAACAACAAGGGCGGGTTTGGGTATAATGCCGGAACCGGAGTTTTTGAAGATTTAATGCAAGCCGGCATAGTGGATCCCACCAAAGTAGTCAGGTCAGCGTTGGAAAACGCCACTTCGGCTGCTGCAATGTTACTGACCACTGAAGTTTTAATCGGAGAAAAACCTGAAAAAGAAAATCATAAACATTCAGCTTCTCCGATGATGCCTGAGTACTAAAAATTTATGGCAATTGTTCTTCCCAAACAGTTAGGCACTAAAGAAGGGGATTTGCTTTCCAAGAAATCAGAGTTGGTTTTAGATTTTAAAGAAGCGGACGAAATTGTAAAATCCCTCAAGGAAAGCTTGAATCATTACGGCGGGGTTGGAATTGCCGCTCCTCAAATTGGGATTTCGAAAAGAATCTTTATTGTGGATATAAAACCAACCGAAAGATATAAAGAAAGATATCCTGAGATGCAAGAAGTTGGCTTTGTTTCTTATATTAACCCTAAAATTTTAAAGTTTTCATTGGGAGCCAATAAAAATCCGGAAGGGTGTCTCAGTGTTTTTTACGGCGCTTTTTACGGAAAAGTGAAAAGAGCCAATAATCTAAAAATAGAATATTTTGATTTGGAAGGAAAAAAACACACTGAGCAGATAAAAGACTCTTTCCATGCCAGAGTCATCCAGCACGAATTTGACCATCTTGAAGGAAAGAATTTTTTATATCGCATGGAAGAGAAAGATTTTCTGTCCGTTGCTTTTGACGAGAAGCTGGATATCAGGAAAAAAGATTAAAAATAAAAAAACAAAACCGCCAAAAAATAGGCGATTTTTGTTTTTAGTGTTGATAAATTTTAAGATTTTGGTAAAATAAAAAAAGATAATAAAAAGGTCAAAAAATAATAATATTTATTTTAAATTATGATTTTATATTTTTTAGTCGGTATAATTTTAGTTATAGGTGTTTGGCTGGCCTATACCTTCAATGGTTTGGTTGTTTTAAGGACCAGATCTAAAGAGGCCTGGGCCGATATCGATGTCCAGTTAAAGAGGAGATACGATTTGATTCCCAATTTAGTGGAAACGGTCAAGGGTTACGCTACCCACGAGAGAGAAGTGTTTGAGAAAGTAACCGAAGCTCGAGCCAAAGCAATGGGAGCCGGAAGCATGCAAGAAAAAGCTCAAGCTGAAAACATGCTTTCTTCTACCTTAAAATCTCTTTTTGCCGTAGCGGAAAGTTATCCTGATTTGAAAGCTTCTCAAAACTTTTTGGAGCTTCAGAGGGAGTTAACCGATACAGAAGATAAAATTCAAGCTGCCAGAAGATTTTATAACGGCAACGTCAGGGACTTAAACATAAAGATTGAAATTTTTCCCAGCAACATGATTGCCGGCCCTTTTGGATTTAAAAAGATGGAGTTTTTTGAACTGGAAGAGGCAGCGGCGGCTAGGGAACCTGTCAAAGTAAACTTCTAAATAAAAATAAAATGGCAACTCTTTATACTCAAGCCGAGTCCAATACTCGCAAGACTTGGATATTGATGAGCTTCTTTTTTATTCTCATTATTGTTCTCGGTTATTTATTCAGTTATTATCTGGAAGCTCCTTTTATTTTGCCAATTGCGGTTGTTTTTAGCGTGTTTACCAGTTTTGGAAGTTATTGGTATTCGGATAAAATTGTAATTGCAATGACTAAAGCTCAGTTAATTACAAAAGAGCAAAACTCCGAACTTTATCGATTAGTAGAAAATTTATGTATTACTGCCGGTCTTCCCTTGCCAAAGATTTATATTTTAAATGAACTCCAGCCCAATGCTTTTGCTACCGGCCGGGACGCGGAACATGCTGTAATTGCGGTAACCAGGGGATTGCTGGAAAAATTGGAGAAAACGGAATTGGAGGGAGTGATTGCTCACGAACTTTCTCATATTGGAAACAAAGATATGCTTTTACAAACAGTTGTAGTGGTTTTAGCAGGAATGATAGCCTTGATGGCTCAATTATTTTTTAGGATGAGTCGTTTCGGCGGAGGAGGAGGCAGGCGGGGAAAAGGAAATGCAATTTTTTTAGCTATCTTGATAATTGCTGCAATTCTAGCGCCTTTAGCCGCAACCCTAATAAAACTGGCTATTTCCCGCAAAAGAGAATTTTTAGCCGATGCTTCCGGAGCGCTTTTAACCAGATACCCGGAAGGACTGGCCAGAGCATTAGAAAAAATTTCAGCCGATCCTAATCCCTTAAGAGTAGCCAACAGTTCCATAGCTCATCTTTTTATTTCAGCTCCTTTCAGGGCCGAAGAAAAGCAAAATTGGTTTGCTAATTTGTTGAGAACTCATCCTCTGACAATAGAGAGAGTTAAGGCGTTGAGAGATTTAAAATTGTAGATTGCAAATTACAAATTGCAAATTGCAAAATGGAGAGGTACCAAAGTGGTTTAATGGAACGGCTTGGAAAGCCGTGCCTCGAAAGGGGCCCGTGGGTTCGAACCCCACCCTCTCCGCCTTCGCCTCGCTGAAGCTCGGCTTCGGCGTGATAAAATCCGCCAAGCGAGCGAAAGTGGGATTCGCCTCGTTAGAGCTTAGGAGTGATAAGTTCATTATTAATGCGCCGGAATTTTTTTATGCATTATATCTACAGTTTAAAATGCAAAGACGGCTACTATATTGGATGTACAGATAACTTAAAAGATAGATTGGGAAGACATCAAAAGGGACAAATACCGGCAACGGCAAATCGTTTACCGGTAAAATTAGATTTTTATTTCGCGATAAATGATAAATACAAAGCTTTTGAATTTGAAAAATATTTAAAATTTGGATCGGGACGGGCCTTCATCAATAAACATTTTGTGCAATGGTAAAAACCGCCTATCGGGCGGTTTTTTTTGTACTGAATTTATCTAAATGTTTTAATGAACGTATGATTATTTTTTAAAAAGTATAAACAAATGTTATTTTTTATGATAAAATTAAAAAAGATTTTAAAAATATTTATTAATTTGATTAACACAAAAAAATGTCAAACAATTCAGAAAATAATAATGAAAAAAACAATAATCACGATAAAAATCATTTTTCGGCTAAAAAATTTTTATTTGTTTCTTGGGAAAGTTTAAGCGGGGACCTGGCTTTAAAAATAAAAAATGAAGGGCATGAAGTTAAGGCATATATTAAAGCAGAAAGCGACCAAGATGTTTACGATGGTTTTCTTGATAAAGTTGATGATTGGCAAAAATATAAAGACTGGGCAGATATCATTATTTTTGATGATGTTGGTTTTGGAAGTTTCGCTGACTCTTTGAGGACTGAAGGAAAATTAGTTATCGGTGGCAGTAAGTATACGGACAAATTGGAAGAAGACCGTGAATTCGGACAAAACGAAATGAAGCAAGCGGGACTGGCGGTGCTTCCCCATTGGGATTTTTCTGATTTTGATTCTGCTATTGAATTTATTAAATCAAATCCCACTCACTATGTTTTTAAACCTTCTGGCAATATTGCTTCCGATCAAAAAGGAATTTTATTTTTAGGACAAGAGGAGGACGGCAAAGATTTAATTGAAATATTGGAACAAAATAAAAAAACTTGGGCAAAAAAAATCAAAAAATTTCAGTTGCAAAAAATGGCAGTCGGGGTTGAAGTGGCGGTCGGAGCCTTTTTTAACGGCCAAGACTTTATCTTCCCGGTTAATATAAATTTTGAGCATAAAAAATTATTCCCCGGAGATATAGGTCCCTACACCGGCGAGATGGGAACTTTAATGTATTGGTCCCCTCAAAATGAAATTTTTAGAAATACTTTATTAAAAATAAAACCGAAACTAATAGAGTCCGGTTATGTTGGATATATTGATATTAACTGTATTGCTAATGCTAAAGGTATTTTCCCTCTTGAGTTCACCTGCAGATTCGGCTATCCGACAATTAGCGTTCAAATGGAAGGAGTAACCAATGACTGGGGAGAATTTTTTTATAAATTAACCAAAAAAGAGGCATTAGAATTAAAAAACAAGAAAGGTTTTCAGATCGGCGTTATAGTCGTTGTCCCTCCTTTTCCATACGAAGATAAGAATGAAACTTTTATCTATAAAGACCTTTCAATTCTTTTTAAAAAAAATGACCTTAATGGAGTTCACTTGGGCGACGTTAAGCTGTTAAATGGAGTTTGGAGTATTGCTGGAGAATCTGGCTATGTTTTAGTAATAACCGGTTCTGGTTTAACTGTCGACGATGCTCGGAAACAAGTCTACTCGAGATTAAAAAATATCATGTTGCAGAATATGTATTATCGGACAGATATCGGCCTTAAATGGTATCAGGATTCTGACCGGCTCCAAACCTGGGGATATTTGTATTGATATTGGATAAAAGTCAAAATAAATAAAATTTTTTATGCTACCAATCGCTCATCTGTCAGCCTCGCTTCTATCTTTGTCTGTTTACGATAAAATTAAAAAAGCTAAAAACGAGACAAGCTTTCCTTATTTTTGGTTTATTGTAATTGGTTTTGCCGGGATATTTCCGGATTTGTTAAAGCCCCATCTTTTTGTAGCGGACAGAATCAGTTTTTCTCATTCTTTATTTTTTCCAATTTTTTTTCTCGGGCTTTATTTAATATTTAAATCATTGAATATTAAATACCGTTCATTGGTTTTTTTATTTTTTGCGGGAGCAATGATTCATTTATGCTTAGATATGGTCACGGGCGTAGTTTTTATTTTTTATCCTTTAAGTGATTTCGCAATCAATAAAACCGTTTTATTTCCCGCCAATATAATAAGAGTTCAAGGAAGATGGTACGCTAACTTATCTCAGCATGCTATTTGGTATCTTTTCGACGCCTTTTTCTTCGGGCTTTATGTTTTTGTTGATAAAACAAATCTTTTAGAAAGAAACCTTAGAAAATTATTGAAGAAAAACAACGCCTAAAAGAAATTAGTTGATTTTTGAATTATAGAGACAAGAACTCCTTGATTTAATTTTTTATTGTGTTAACGTATGCGTGGCGGGAAGCAGGGTTTTGATTTTCGTCTCTCCTTAGAAAATCAATAAAAGATACCCTTTTCTGTTAAAATTAAAGGATGTGGAAAGAGAATGAGATGTATAGAAGAAGATTGTAATGGAATAGTCGATAAAGTTACTCCGAGGCAGCTTCAAATGGGATGTCCCTACGAAAACGTAGCTTTTGCCTGTGAAAAATGCGGAGCTTTATACTGGATAGATAATTCCCGGGTAATAGACAAGAAAAATAATATGGTTTTTTTTATGAAAGGAAAACTCTATTCCAAAAACAAAAAAGGCGAAACGAAATTAATTCAAATCGCCTAGAAAGCACCTTATGTATGGTATGGGTTTCTTAATAATTTAAGAGCCCTTTTTTATTTCTTTCTGTTGCTGTTTTTGGTAAGATTAAAAAAGACCGTTTGATATGAACAATACAACAAAATCAACAAAAGAAATCAAGAAAAAACTTTGGCACGAAATTGAATCGCTTTTGCACCCTCAACTGGGATTTATTATGGCCGGTTATCCAAGATTGCTGGGTCTTTTTGGCAGAGATTCTTTGATTACTTCCTGGCAACTACTTGAATTGAAACCTGAAATTGCCAGAAAAACTTTGGAAATACTGGCGCTTTATCAGGGAAAAAAAATAGATTATAAAACCGGAGAGGAGCCGGGTAAAATTATCCACGAGTATTATCCTAAAGAAACTTCAGACGTTTGGTGGAAAAAATACAAAGCTCATATCAAATGGTTGAAAAGGGGAGAGCCGGTTTATTTTAGCGTGGACAGTACGCCTCTTTTTTTAATTTTATTAAATAAATATTGGGAGCTTGGAAAAGACAAAGTTTTTTTAAAAAAAATATGGCCTAACGCCAAATCGGCAATTAACTGGATGATAAATTTTGGCGGATTGGATACGGGGTTTTTAAAACACGAGAAAAGAAATCCTGACGAGGGCTTGATGAGCCAGAGCTGGAAAGACGGTTGGGGAGGACCAATAGAAAAAATGGCGTCTCCAATTTCCGTGGTTGAGGTTCAGGGCTACGCTTATTTTGCTTTGTTGTCGGGAGTTAAAATGGCGAAAATTATGAAGGAACCATTTTTGGAAAAAGATCTTGAACAAAGAGCAAAAAGATTAAAAAAATCGTTTAACGAAAAATTTTGGTTTTCTTCGGAAAAATTTTTCTCTTTGGCCATTGACGGAAAAAACCAACAGCAAAAAATTATAACCTCAAATCCGGGCCAGCTTCTTTTTACCGGGATTTGCGAATCCGATAAAGCAAAGGCCGTTGTTAAACGAATTTTTAAAAAAGACCTTTGGACTTCTTTTGGCATAAGAAATCACTCCGCAAGGGAACCTGATTTTGACCCTTTTTGTTACCAGAGGGGAACAATTTGGCCTCACGACAATTGGATAATCGCCGAGGGCCTGAAAGAAATGGGTTTAAAAAAAGAATATCAGAAAATTAAAAAATCCCTTTTAAGGGTCCACAACGAATTAGGATTTTTACCGGAATTTTACAGCGCTGTAAACAATAAAATTATTTTAAAAAATGAGAAAAAACCTTGTTATCCTCAAGCTTGGGCTTCGGCTGCTTTGCTTAATTTTGTCGCTTAATTTTATCGAGAGGAGCGTTGATCTAGAATTTTAAGAAAAGTTTTTTCGTAGTTATCAATCATCATTTCCTCTGAAAAATTTTCTTTGACCAAATCTCTGCATTCTTTTCGGTCTATTTGGCCGATTTTTTTTATCGCTTGGATAAATCCTTTTAAATTAATTTTTCCATTTTTTTCCAAAGGAGAAACTATAAGTCCGGTTTTATTGTCTTTAATTACTTCCGGAACCGAGCCTCTTTTGAAGGCAATAACCGGAGTACCGCAAGCCATTGATTCGGTCATTGTGAGACCGAAGGGTTCTTCCCATTGTAAGGGATAAAGAAAGGCCTTTGCCTCTTTATAATATTTTCCGATTTTTTCCTGATTTAATTCTCCCAGATATTTAGCATTTCCTTTGTTCAGATTTTTTTTAATATATTGATTAAAAAAATCATAGTCAATTTTTTGGACCGGAGGCGGAATTCTTCCTATTATAATTAATTTTAATTTAGCTAATTTAGCGATTTCAATTACTTCCATTATTCCTTTTCTGGGAGAAAGCTCTCCTACCCAGATAAAATAATCTTTGGGTTTTGGATTGAAAGGGTAAAGAGATAAATCAATTCCATTATAAATATTGGCTACATAGTTTAAGTCAGGGGCTGGTTTTCTTTGGGCAAAAGAAATAGAAATTAATTTAGAATTTAATTTTCGGTAAGCCCAGATTCTGTCTTTTTTTCTAAAAGGGACGTGAAGAGTATGGACTATGGGAATTTTTGTTTGGCCGTAAAGTGCTAGGCTCCAAGGGCCCAAGTGGTCATGGATAATATCTAATTTTAATTTTTTTGCTTTTTGGGCGACTATTGCCATTTGATAAGCATAATAGGGAGCATATTCTTGGGGTTTTATTTTTAAAGTCCAGAGGCTCTTTTCAACAATAGGACAAAGATGAGCGCTGGTTTTTGAATCTTTGGCGGCAAAAAGAAAAACCTCGTGTCCTTTTTTTGTCAGACCCTCACAAAGAGAATAGATAATTTTTTCCGTTCCGCCGTATTTTTTAGGAGGAATTGGGAGATTAAGCGGTCCTATCTGTCCGATTCTCAATTTTTTCATTTGTTTTTATTAATTAATAACTCTTTTATTATTTTATAAGCTTCTATTTCTCCGGGAACGCAATATTTTTTTTGCACTTCTCTCATTTTTTTTATTGCCAAAGAATCATAAAGAAGTTTTATAATTTCTTTGGCTATTTTATCAATAGGAGTGGATTTGGAAAGTAAAGAACAAACCCCAGCTTTTTTAAAGGGTTCCACTTCCCAGAAATGAATTTTCGGTAAGCTTGCTTTTGGTTGTCTTGCAACATTAGCTATCACGGGAATTTGGGCTGAAATCGCTTGGGATAAGGTTGCCAATCCTTGGTGCTGAAATATTAAGTCGCAGGAAGCTAAAACGGAATAAAATTCATCGGAGGACAAGGAATTTTTTAAAATAATCCAGTCTTTTTTTAATTTTTCCGGATTTATATTATCCGTAGGTCCCAGATACAATAATTTAATTTTCAAACCCTTTTTAATAATTTTTTCCGTCGCTTTCAGCAGATTATCAAAGGCCCAAATTCTGTGTCCGGCGCCAAATCCGCTAAAATAGGAAAAAATAAATTTTTCATTTCCTTTAATTTTATATTTTTTCCTTATATTTAATCTTTCTTTAAAAGAAATTTTCCTGTAATAAGGGATAAGTCCTACTATTTTTATTTTATTTTTCGTTTGAGAAGAAATAACAAAATTTCCCCCGTTTTCTTTCAAACCGAAATTAAATATTTTTTCGGGGATATTAATTAAATAATTATCCGCCCATTTTATAAAATTAAAAAAAGGATATTTTTTATCGTTAAACAACCAATTGGAATCGACACAAAGCGTAAGTGGTTTTGGGGAAGGGGGTATTTGTTGAAATTCTTGGTGTCTTCCCCAAGTTTTTGAATTAAAAAACAAAAGAACATCCGGCCTTTTTGTTTTTATCAATAGGTTTAATTTAGATGGGCTTTCCGTTAAAAAAATTTCAAAATTATTTTTGTCTTTTTCAAGAAAATGAAAGTTTATTTTTTGATGAAGGGCAAAAATAATTTTGCCTCCTTTTTTAAAAATAAATTTAGCCAGAGCTCTTGCCTGGCTTGTTTCTCCGGGACCCATGCTTACAAATAAAAATTTTATTTTGCTAGAAACTTTTATTTTTTTATTTATTTTTTTCATTTTTTAAAATTGTATTGTAAAGAGCTTCGTATTTATTTACCATTTTTTCGAGAGAAAACTTGCGAGTCACATATCTTCGACAATCAAGGCGGTCAATTTGCTTTATTTTTTTAACGGCTTCAATCATTTCTTCCTGGTTGTTAAGCAAGAATCCCGTTTTTCCGTCTTTGATAATTTCGGGCATCGAACCTTCTTTGTAAGTAAGGACCGGCGTTCCGCAAGCCATTGATTCAATAACCACCAAACCGAAGGGCTCGGGCCTTCTTACCGGGAAAATAAAGGCCTTGGCGTTTTTAAAAAGTTCTATTTTTTTGTTAAAATCGGCCGCTCCCACGAACTGGATTTGTTTTCCATCGATTAAGGGGGCGATTCTGTAATCAAAGTAATCTTGATAATCCTTAGGTATAACTCCCGAGATTATTAATTTTTCTCCAGACTTAATGGCAATTTCAATTGCCCTTGCCAAGCCCTTTGTTGGAATAATTTTTGAAAGCCACAGTAAATAATCTTTGGGTTCGGGATTGAAAATATATTTTTCTATCGGCAGTCCGTGGTAAATAGTTTTGACGTTATTTATTCCCGGGCTGCTCTTTTTTTGGTTTTTAGAAACGGTAACGTAATTAATCTTGGAAAATCTTTTAAAAAGAACGGTCATTTCTTCATAAATCGGGTGGTGAAGCGTGCTGACGATGGGCGGTTTTAAAAAAGGGCTGAAGGGAGCTGTATAAAACTCGCAGTGGTCATGGATAATATCAAATTCATTTTGCATTTCAACCAGTTTTTGATAAAGTAAACCGAAAACAGCGTGGGGAGCGGATAGCCTTGCCCGCCATAAACTTCTTTGCCAAATTGGAACAAGGCGAGCCGAAGTTTTGGCGTCGCCCGTAGCAAAAAGCGTGACCTGATGGCCCCTTTTAACCAGTTCTTCCGTCAGCCAGGAGACTACCAGCTCCGTTCCTCCGTAAGTGTAAGGCGGAGTTGGAATCCAAAGGGGAGACACTTGAGCAATTCTCATAAATTAAGTATAATAAAAATACCTATTTTCAGTATAACATTAACTTTAAGATTTAAAAATGTTTGGCTCTCAAATTGATGATATTAAATCCCGCTTGGATATAGTCGAGGTTATCGGCGGTTATATTAAAGTTCAAAAATGCGGAGCAAATTACAGGGCTCGCTGTCCTTTTCATTCGGAAAAAAAGGCCTCTTTTTTTATTTCACCGGCCCGTCAGATTTGGCATTGTTTCGGTTGCGGCAAGGGCGGAGACATTTTCGGTTTTATTAAAGAAGTGGAAAGAATAGAATTCGGAGACGCCTTAAAAATTTTAGCCCAGAAAGCAGGAATTCAATTAAAGGAGATAAGGCCTGAGATGAGAACCGAGCGCCAAAATCTTTATGAAATTTCAGAGTTGGCTTGTAAATTTTTTGAGAAGCAATTAGAGGGAAACAACGCGGGACAATCGGCTAAAAAATATCTTTTAGGGCGGAATATAACCCAAGATTCAATAAATAAATGGAGAATCGGCTATGCCCCGGATAATTTCAGGGGATTAAGCGATTTTTTGATTTCCCAGGGATATAAAATAAAAGAAATCGTAAAATCGGGTTTAGCCATTGAAAACGACAGGGGAAACTATTACGACCGCTTTCAAAGCCGGATTATGTTTCCGGTTTTCGATATTAACTCCCAAGTGACAGGTTTTGGCGGCCGGATTTTCGGACCCAAAGAAAAAGACGAAATAGCCAAATACGTAAACACTCCCGCCACTCTTTTGTATGACAAGGGCCGAACCCTGTACGGATTGGACCAAGCGAAGGTGGAAATCAGAAGAAGGGACTCGGTTGTTTTAGTTGAAGGATATACCGATTGTATTTTATCTCACCAGGTTGGCCAGGAAAATGTGGTGGCTGCTTCCGGAACCGCTTTAACTCTTTTTCAATTAAAAATTTTAAAAAGATATTCGGAAAATTTGATTTTAGCCTTTGACATGGATTTGGCCGGCGATACGGCAACCAAAAGAGGGATAGACTTAGCCCAGAGTTTGGATTTTAATATCAAAATCCTTAATACGCCTCAAGATACCGACCCGGCTGATGTTATTTCCAAGGACCCAAAGGAATGGGAAAAATTAATCAGCCAGGCAAAATCAATTCTGGATTTTTATTTTGATACCACCCTTTCCCGGATTGATAAAACAACTCCCGAAGGTAAAAAAGAAATTTCAAAAATTCTGTTGCCCGTTATAAAAAGAATTCCCAATAAAATCGTCCAATCACACTGGATTCAAAAGTTATCCAAGAGCCTGGAAGTCAGAATGGAGGACGTTGAAGAGGAGCTTAAAAAAATTAAAGACCAAAATTACAATTTAATGGACGAAGAAGATAAGGTCGAAGTGGAAAGCGTTGCTAAATCAAGAAAAGAGAAAACAGAGGAAAGATTGCTTTCTCTTCTTTTAAGGAAACCCGAAAATCACAAGTTAATCTGTGATAACGATATTTGTTTGCTGGGCGGAAACGCCTCGGGCTTTGTTTCGAAATTTAAGAAATTTTTTCAGGAAGATAAAGATTTTTCCGATTTTAAAATCAGGTTCGCCGATTTTCAAAAAGATTTGCCGGAAGGGGAAATTGAATTTTTAAATCCTTTGCTTTTAAAAGCGGAGATTGACGAGGAATTTTGTGAAATGGACCCCTGCCAGGAAACAAAAGTTTGTCTGCGGGAAATCAGGGGTTTTGACATTAAAGAAAGATTGGAAAAAATTGCCAAAGAAATTAAAAAGTCCGAGAACGAAAAAGATTATAAAAAAATAGAGGAACTGGTGAGGCAATTTAATGATTTGTCAAAAGAGTTAATTAATAATAATTAAATTATGGCAAAGAAAAAAAATAAAAAGAAGAAAACAAAAAAGGCGAAAAAAACCGGAAAGAAAACCGCAAAAAAGAAAAAAATTAAAAAAACGAAAAAGAAAAAAGCAAAGAAAAAGAAAAAAACCAAGAAATCGCCCAAAGAAACCAGGGGGAGAAAAAAGAAAGTTTTTACTCCCGAAAAGATAGCGGAGCTGATTAAAAAAGGCAAGTCCAGAGGGTTTATCACTTTTTCCGAACTTTTGTATCATTTTCCGGATATGGAAAATGATATCTCCGGCCTGGAAGATTTGTATAAAGAATTGGAGAAGCAAGGTATTGAAGTCAAGCAATCAAGAGAATTTTTGGAAGTTAAAGGGGTCAAGGTAAAGCCGGCAAGAGGAGAAGGGGTTGATTTGGTGCAAATTTATTTAAAAGAAATCGGTAAAACTCCTTTTTTGAACGCGAAAGAGGAAAAAGAATTGGCAAAGCTTATTGAAAAAGGAGACGAAGAGGCTAAAAAAAGCTTGGCTAAGGCCAATCTAAGATTGGTGGTTTCTATTGCTAAAAAATATGTTGGCCGTTCTCCTAACCTAACTATGCTGGACTTGATTCAAGAGGGCAATTTGGGCTTATTCCGGGCAGTGGAAAAATTTGATTGGCGGAGAGGTTATAAATTTTCAACTTATGCAACTTGGTGGATAAGACAAGCTGTTACCCGGGCTTTGGCCGACCAGGCCAGAACCATCAGAATTCCGGTTCACATGGTGGAAACTATTTCCAAATACACAAAAGTCAGAAGACAGCTGTCTCAGAACCTGAGGCGGGAGCCTTTTCCTGAGGAAATTGCGGCTGAAATGGGCATTGAAGTAGAAAAGGTTCATCATGTAATGAAAATTTCCCAAAAAACCATTTCCTTGGAAACACCGGTGGGAGATGAAGACGGAGACAGTATTTTATTGGAGTTTGTTGAAGATGAAAAAACTCCGCCTCCCCAGACAAAAGCCGCCAGAGCTTTTTTGAGAAAACAACTGGAAGAG
The DNA here is from genome assembly GCA_026396195.1 of Candidatus Nealsonbacteria bacterium. Lineage (NCBI taxonomy): Bacteria > Candidatus Nealsoniibacteriota > Candidatus Nealsoniibacteriota bacterium. The sequence continues at coordinate 95,019 of JAPLXH010000006.1, read as the reverse complement.
ATTTTAGTTGATTTAACTCCCAGAGAGCATAAAATTCTTTCCATGAGATTTGGTTTGAAAGACGGAATAAATCACACTTTGGAAGAAGTGGGCAAGGTTTTTGGCGTAACTCGGGAAAGAATAAGACAAATTGAAGCCAAAGCCCTTGAAAAAATCCGACAACATCGCTCTTTGCAAAAACTAAAAGGCTACTAATTGATTTTTTTAGAAATTTCATTATAATAGAAATATTCCGCGGTGGCGCAATGGTAGCGCGGGTGCCTGTGACACAATTCTTCTTTTTTGGTAAAATTAATTAAATTTATGCCAGACAGAAGAAAATACGCCGATCGTGCAAAATATCTTATAAAAGCAGTAGCGAAAAGAAGAAGGAAAATTCGACAAATGTCGATAGAATATAAGGGTGGCAAATGTATTGTATGCGGTTATAATCAATGCATTCAAGCTTTAGAATTCCACCATCTTAATAATTCTGAAAAAGATTTTTCAATTTCTGATAAGGGATATACAAGATCGTGGGAGAAAGTAAAAAAAGAAATTGATAAATGTATTTTATTGTGCGCAAATTGTCATAGAGAATTGCACGTAGGCATTACGCAGCTTCCAAAAGAAATTTTGGAATGAAACATTCCGGGATAACGGTGAAGCCCTTAAGTAAGCTCAGGGTAATACCGTGGGAACCCCGCCTTGGCGGGGGCTCCGTAGAGACTAGATACCGGAACATCTAAATTTCGATGAAATCGGAACAAGATGAAGATATAGTCCACTCCTTATGGAAACATGAGGGCAAGGTGTAAGCACTAGGTTGTAGGTTCGAATCCTACCCGCGGAGCCCATTCGACTCGCTTCGTCTTGGTCTGAGCCAAGCCGAAGACTCGCTCAGGGCAAGCCACTAAAAACCACCTTTTTGTTGAGGCGGTTTTTTGGTTTGACAAATTAATTAATTAAATGTAGAATTTTGTCGGAGGTAAAAAATGAAAAATGAACATAGAGATATCTATGCAGAAAAAGCTTTAAAGCTTTTAAGAAAGAAAAGATCATTGATAAAAAAAATAATAAGAGGCTCGGAAGAATCTAATAAAAAAGTCAATGAAAAAACCGAATTGATTTTAAAAAATCTTAAAGGCAAAGAAATGCAAGGAAAACCTTTATCTCTTCTAGCCGGTTCTCTGTATATTGTGCTTATCTTAGAGGGTTGTCGTAGAACTCAGAGAGAGATATGTTCAGAATTTGAGATCAGTGAATTCACTCTACGTAAGGCTTACAGAGAAATAGCGAAGACAGTTGATGAACAACTAATTAGTGTAATTTTGTAGAAGCGTCTATTTTTGACGCTTTTTTTCATTCCGTTTTTTTAAAACAGGTTCTAACATCGCCTATCCAATAAAAAATCGCCATTAAGGCGCCTGCCTACCGGTAGGCAGGGTTTTTTGATAGAATAAAGAAGTAACTAACTAATTTAAATAACATGAACAAAAAAATAATAAAAATTTGGATAATTACTTCTTTGATTATTAGTTTAGTTGATTCTATTTTTCCTATTTTTCAAGATCTTAGTGAAGTAGAAAAAGCTCATAATCCTGTTAATTTTATAATAGTTCCAATTGTTGTTTTCGTTCCGATTTTTGTTTTTTTCTTAATTATTCTAGGAATACTCATATTTATAATAAATAAATTAATCTCGTGGGGATATTTTTACGATAGAATAAAGAATATGAATAGCAAAAAAGTAATAAAAATTTGGATAATTATTTCTTTCATCATTGGTTTAAGTAATTCTATTTTTCAATATTTCAGTCAATTAGAAAAAGGTTATGATCCTTTTGAATTTATGATACTTCCAATCGTTATTTTCGTTCCAACCTTCCTTTTTTTATTAGTTATTTTAGGAATACCCTTATTTATAATAAATAAATTAATTTCACGAGATAATAAATTAAATAATTTATGGAATAAAAAAGAGATAATTAAAATTATTTTAACCATTTTAGCAATTATATTTATTACTCCTTTACTTATCCCATATATTTTAGTGATTTTTTTTATGATTCTTGATTTTTTTCATATTCGGTTCTAACATCCCCCTTACGTCGAAACTTCGGACGGACAAAGTATAATTTAAAAATACAATGATAAGAAAGGAAATAATAAAAAAACATCTTCCGGGAGTTTCAGAGTTTATTATTTTAATCATAATCGGGCTAATATATTGGCCATTACTTGTTTATATAGTGCTAGCCAATGTTTTTAGTTATATAATCCTAAAGAATTATTATTTTAAGAAACAAAAATGGGACCTTAATGTTTGTTGCGGAAGCACAGACGGGGGAGGTGTTAACGCAGATATTGTTAAAAGAAATGTAACAAATTTTATTCTGATAAAAAATATCTATAAACTGCCGTTTAAAGACAAAGAGTTTAAAAATACAATATGTTCCCATGCGATGGAACACGTAGATGACCCGGATAAGTTTTATAAAGAGTTAAAGAGAATTTCTGAGAATGTTTTTTTGCTTGTGCCGCCAATCTGGGACCTCGCCAGCTTAGGGGCTTTTCGAGAGCATAAATGGCAATTTTTGACATTAAGAACGAAATATTTTAATAATCTTCCTTGTAGATTTAAATTGCCTTGGTGGTGGTATCAGAAAAAATTTGGGCAAACAATTAAAGGTTAATTTGTTTGACCACTACAAGTAGATTATTAAATTGCTCTACTTGTGTAAAACCTTACATTGTCGTTTTATCAAAGATGTAGTATAATATATAATGTAAACATTAAACTTTTATACTTTTTTCGTCAAATTTTGATATAATCAAAATAGTTATGGCAAAGGAGGATGCCATTCGAAAAAAAGCATTAAAAGAGAGAGTCAAGGGACTTTCAAAAATTTTTGAATTTAAGAAAATACCCTATTGTTTAAGGTCGGCAATAGGGATTTTTATTTTGTAATAAAAACTATTATTTTAATTATGAAAGATAAAAAATGTGCAAAAAAAGAAACTAAGCAATTGTTTAAGAAAGGGACGGTAAAGCGATTAGAGGAGACCGCTTGGGCTTTTGTCAAAACTATTGTGGATACGGCGCCGACCCCCTTTTTAATTCTTGACTCTGAATTGCGGGTAATCGCGGCAAATAAATTTTTCTACCGAGTATTCAAAGTTTCACGAAAAAATACGGAAAATAAGCTTATTTATAATTTAGGAAAGGGTCAATGGAATATCCCTAAATTAAGGAAGCTTTTAGAGAAAATTTTACCAAAGAAAACTTATTTCAGAAATTTTTATGTTGAACATAAATTTCCAAAAATTGGGAAAAAAATAATGTTGCTCAATGGCCGTCAAATTTATGAAAAAATGGGGATCTTTAAAAATATTATTAACCCAATGATTCTTCTTGTTATAGAAGACATTACTAGTCTGAGGAGGTCGCAAAAAAAAGCAACTCTTGCAAAAAAACAATGAGGCAATACAAAGTAGAAATAGAAAAAGAAAAGAAGATTAGTGAAATGAAGAGCGAACTTGTTTCTTTGGCTTCTCATCAGCTGCGTACTCCTCTTACTTCTATAAAATGGTATTCAGAGATGCTTTTAGGGGAGGGTGCCGAGGAGTTAACCCAAAAACAAAAAAAATATGTCGAAGAAGTTTATCGCGGGAACGAAAGAATGATTGGCCTGGTGAGTAATTTATTAAACGTTTCCCGAATTGAAATGGGCATTTTGACCGTTAACTCCAAACCGACTGATATTGGAGAAATACTTCGAGAGGTTGTTAAAGAGCAAGCGCCTTTTATTCAAAGAAAAAAGCATGAGGTTGTTGTTGAAATACCGAAGGGGTTGTTAAAAATTTTTACTGACCCTGAATCAGTTCGGATGATTTTTCAAAATATTTTTGGCAATGCCGTTGAGTACACGCACCCTGGAGGCAATATTACTTGTACTGTGGAGAAAAAAGATAAAGAGATTATTACCGCAATTAAAGATACAGGGATCGGAATTCCCGAAAAACAACAAAATAAGATTTTCCAAAAATTATTCAGAGGGGATAATGCAGTTAGGGGACATCCAGGGGGAACCGGCTTGGAACTTTATATTACTAAGGCAATGGTCGATGCCTTATCTGGTAAAATTTGGTTTAAAAGCAAAGAGGGCGAGGGAACAACTTTTTGGATTGCCTTGCCCATTAAGTAGTTAAAAAATTATTAATAATTTATTATGGCCAAAATAAATAAAAAAATTTTAATTGTCGAAGACGAAGAAGCCCTTCTTTCAGCCCTTCGAGAAAAATTTACGAGCGAGGGATTTTCAGTGGTTACCGCCTTAGACGGTGAAGACGGCTTAACCGCAGCAGAAAAAGAAAAACCCGACCTGATTCTTTTAGACATTGTAATGCCTAAAGTTGACGGCATTGCTATGGCCCAAAAACTGAAAGAAGCCGGAAGTAATGTGCCGATTATATTCTTAACTAATTTAGACGACATCAAGCACATCAGTGACGCATTAGAGATAAGCAAATCTGACTATTTGGTTAAGTCCAACTGGAACTTAAACGACATAGTGGAAAAAGTTAAAAAAAGGTTGGGGGCAGCGGAGTGATATTCTGGTTTCGCTTTAATAGATTAGCGGGGTAGAGTAAAATATCAAATCTTAATTTCCACAGATTGACATCCCCTTAGAGATTACAGGGTATAAAAAATTAAAGATACTTCCCAAATTAAAAGTTAATTGAAAATAAATAAAAAAATAATCTCTAACGGGGTTGATTAGTTGATTTTTAGATGTTAATATTATTCACATAAGATAGTTGCCTAACGAAAATTTGGTCGAGTTTTTTCGGGGAACTAAACTTTAGGATTCACCCTGTTAAATTTAATTTACAGCTATTTAACGGGGTAAACCTTAAAACATTAATTAAATTAATTTATATTACCATAATTATGGAAGGAACAATTAAAAATCTTACAGATAAGGGATTTGGATTCATTACCGTTGAAGGCGAAGAAAAAGATTTGTTTTTTCACAAGAATGAACTAAAAGACGTGAGTTACGAAGAATTAAAAGTGGGAGACAAAGTGTCTTTTGAAAAAGCTGATTCTCCAAAAGGACCCAACGCAACAAACGTCACCCGTATTTAATAATTGGTTTGGCGAGGTTAACATTGCGTAATCAAAAAAATCGCTTTTTCAAGAGGCGGTTTTTTGCTTGCGCTGAATTTATCGAAGCGTTTACACTGAGCTCTTCGACAGGCTCAGGACTTAAGTTTAGCTCATCGAAGTGGTAGAATAATATAAAAGTCATAAGAATAATTAAATTAATTTTTAAAAAATGAAAAACAAAATTTTAACAGCAAGCGTCTTTGCGTTCACTTTTGTTTTTACGGTTAATGCATACTCAGTAAGTCAAATTAACAACACTGGAACTGGCAATCAAGTTCAGCAACAGACGCAAACATCTGATCATGGCGAAGACGGTCAAATCCAAGTGCAAAACAACGAACAGGTTCAAAATCAGAACCAAGAACAAAATCAAGTACAAGTTCAGCAGCAACAGCAACAAGGACAAGGACAAATTAATGCCGAGCAACATCGTAGCGCAGTAGCAAATTTTGTCCAGAATCTTTTACAAGTTGCCAATAGAGAAGAAGGAATAGGACAGGAGGTAAGAGTTATTGCCCAACAGCAGAACCAATCTGCGAGCACAACAATTCAAGCGATGGAAAAAGTTCAGGCGAGGAGCAAGGTAAAAACATTTTTCTTTGGTTCGGATTACAAAAACCTCGGTGCGTTAAGAAGCGAAACGGTTCAAACTAAAAATAGATTAGAACAGTTAAATAGATTAATGGTAAATGTTCAGAATGAAGGAGATAAAACAGAGTTTCAGAATCAAATCCAAGTATTAGAGCAGGAACAAACAAGAATCGAAAGTTTTATAAAAGCCCAGGAAGGCAAATTCAGCTTATTCGGTTGGTTGGTAAAATTGTTTAATTAATAATTTGATTATTTTTTTGTAATAAACCGTTTCTTTTAGGGAGCGCGAGCAGATTTTAAGAAGTCAGCGGGACAATAAAATGGAAAAATTGATTTTTAAATTTAAATTCAAAAAAGCATTTACTCTTATCGAGCTTTTGATTGTCGTGGGCATTGTTGTTTTACTTTCAACAGTGGCGGTAATTGCGATAAATCCTGCCAAGCAATTTAAAAAAGCGCATGATGTTCAAAGAAGAATGAACATCAGGACTATTTGGAATGCTACAAATCAGTACGCTACCGACCATAAAGGAGCCGGCCTTCCGGAAGTTGATACTACCCTGAGAATGATAGGGACAGCTACTTCGGGCTGTGATGTTATTTGCGGTACAAAAATCAGCAAAATAAATAATGACCAAGAAAAAAACAGGAATATCGGCAAAATAGGCCGGTATTTTTCTAAAAAAGAATCAACTGTTTATGCCGCCCAGATAGCGCAAAACTTTGACAATCAATCGGAAGTTCCAAATATAATTTCTGCTTCAGTTGAACCGGTTAAGGTTGTGCCCGGAGATATTATGCTGGTAAAAACCGAAATAAAGGATAACTATGGCATAAATTCTGTTATTGCTGACATGGGCGGAATCGAGAAGATTGAATTGGAATTAAAAGAAGGGAACAGTTATCAGGGAACTTGGGAAGCCGAGTGGAAAGTTCGTGATACGGAAAGAAAGGGATATGTTACGACAATAATTGCGGCAAATGTTCTTAATTTATTCTCTAAAAAAGAAATAAATTGGATTGACCCGCCATCCGGCTGGGTTTTGCCAACCGGCTACGAAGACCCCGGAAGCCAGTGGAGCAATGAACCCAATGTTTACGATGGCGATATAGGCACCTACGCCTCAAATAATTATGGTTCATCGGGATGGGGCCAATTCATAGTGGTTACCTTGCCGGGGCCTATAGTTTCTGACCGTGTCCGGATAAACGCTGATTATATGGATTCAGATATAACAGAAGTTGACGTCGATGTTTTTGAAGGTGGAACATGGGTACATGTTTTTCAGGGCGGGAACGAAAATGATTGGAACTGCAAGTGGGTTGAATTATCTTTTGCGAAAAGCGCAACAGTGACAAAGGCAAGATTCAGGTATAATTATAAACGCGGAGGCTTTTATTACTGGCTTTACGAATTTCAGTTTTATGAAACATCATTAACAATTAATCCTCCTGCTTGCGCCACTCAAGATGCTATTTCAGTTGAAGAGAATACGGCTAATTTGCTTGGCCTTGTGATAAACGATGGCGGAGAACCTTGTCAATATAGATTTCAATACGGAAAAACAATAGTTTATGGCAATAATACAGATTGGAAGAGCGGCAAAATAACCGGCGATGGTTTCAATGAATCTATATTTAGCCTTGATAACAGTTCTGAATATCACTTTCAGGCCCAAGTCAAGAATAGCGCAGGTACTGTTGATTGCGGTGATAAAGCATTTACTACCGCTCCGGCATCAACTGGCTGGGTTTTGCCAACCGGATATGCCGACCCGGATAATAAATGGGGAGATGAAACCTATGCTTTTGATGGCTACACCATTACTTATGCCAGGAGTTATCACAATATTGGCGACCCGCAGTGGAGCTCTTTTATTTATTTTACTCATCTTGCGATGGTCTCCAATAAGCTTCGTTTTTCTGCCCGCGGGGGCAGCCAAGTCAGTTCTGTTGATGTCGATGTTTTCAAGGATGGTATATGGGTACATGTTTTTGAAGGCGCATTTAATGATAAGCAGTGGACAGAAGAGAGTTTTAGCGAAGGCGTGGTCAGCCAGGCCCGAATTAGATTTTATGCCACCCTTGCCAATGAAGGTTTTTACTGGCAGCTTTATGAATTTGATTTTCAAAAATTAGTTGAAACAAATGCTGTTTCTTGTTTAGATTTGACCTCTTCTTTGGTGCCTGATTATATATCTTTTATACCTTATGATCCTGTCATGGGCAGTCCGGAAAGGACATATTATGCGATAAAGAAGAGTCCTGGCGGAATAATTATGATTAAATCTTGCAGTCCTGAATCAGGAGAAGAGATTATTGTTCAGTGAACGAACCTTGCTTAGATTAATTTAATCAGCCGGCAAACAGCTTGATTTTTCTGAAGAACAAGCGTAATATGAAAATAGAAGCTGAGAGCCAGGACCCACAAATAGCTACTTCGTTTTCCCTGAAAAATAATCAATAATACTATTTGCAACTCATTGCGGTTAAGAGTTGTTTTTTTATGCCTCAGCCAGCTCAGTATTTATCTTAAACTTGTCGAATTAATAAAAAATTTATGTATCAAAGTCTTCAAAGATTTTTAAATAAAGGAAAGTCTTCAGCGGTCATGCTTCAGAAAACCACAAAAGAAGAATTTTTATCAGAACATAACAGATTGTCTTCTCCGAACATGCAGACTACCATGTCTTTGCTGTCTCGTTTTAGAATAGAGAAAGCAATGCTTTTTAAAAGTGAAAATTGGCCTTTAGATAAACTTCGTCGGCCGTTCATTTTTTGGCTTACTTCTTTAACACCGGAAGAAAAACAAAAAATTAAAAAAGCATAGCTAGATAGAAAATATAAAAATTAAAATAATAAGGAGAATTTTATTATGAAAAATCATAAAAATAAAAATTATGGCAGACGAGCAAGGCTTCACAGAAAATTTAAATTAAAGCATCGTTAAAGATTGCAACCGTATAAGTTCTGATATTTGTTCTTCGTTAAATCTACGGACGCGTAAACTTTACATAACAACAAACCAAACAAAAATCGCCCTGAGCCCTTCGGTCCTGATAATTCAGAGTCGGAGGATTTATCGAAGGGCGGTTTTTTGTTATGATATTGTTAATTAATTAAAATCGCTAAAATGGTTGAAGAAGAAAGTCGGCAGCCAAAAAATTTTTTGAATTTTGATTTTTTCCTCGGTTTCCTTTTGGTTGGAACTCTGCTTTTTCATTTACTTAAAATTTCTTTATTCTGGAATGAATCAGTTTTGGTTACTATTTCTATTATTGCCACTTCAACGGTTTTTTTCAGCGCCATTAAATCTTTAAAAAATAGAAAGATTTCCATTGATTTATTGGCAAGCGTCGCCTTGTTCGTTTCTTTATTTGAAAAGGAATGGCTGGCTGTTATTTTTATAAACCTAATGATTGTTTCGGCAAGAATTTTTATTGACTATGTCAAGATTAAATCACATTCCGCCTTGCAGGGTTTAATGAAGCTTAAGCCAAAAAAAGCGAGGATAATAAAGGATGGAAAAACAACGGAAATTCCGCTGGGAGACGTGAGAAAAGGGAATAGTATTGTTGTCAAATTGGGAGAGATGATTCCGGTTGATGGCATAATTGAAAAAGGCGAAGCTACAATTGATCAGTCTTCTTTAACAGGGGAATCGCTTCCGGTTTTTAAAAAAGAAGGAGATAGGATTTTAAGTTTTACCACAATTATTGCCGGTCATTTGATTATTAAGACAGAAAAAGTTGGTAATGAAACGACTTTTGAGAAAATCGTTGCCTTGGTTGAGCAATCCCAAGTGAATAAGGCGCCGATTTATACCTTAATTGACAAATTTGCTAAGTGGTATATTTTCTTTACTTTCACCGGCTCTCTCTTGGTTTATTTATTTTCAAGAGATATGAATTTAGTTGCAGGAGTTCTCTTGGTGAGTTGCGCTGATGATATTGCCATAGCCACGCCGTTAGCATTGATGTCGGCCATTATTCACAGTGCCAAACACGGTGCGATTATTAAGGGCGGAAACTACCTTGAGGGACTGGCAAAAATAAAAATGATAATTTTTGACAAAACCGGCACTTTAACGCAAGGAAAATTGAAAGTCGAGGAAATATTTTGTTTTAATCAAAAGACCAAAGACGAAGTTTTAAAATTAGCTGCCATTCCTTCTTCATGTTCTAGTCATCCCATCGCGAAAACCATTGTTAATTATGCAAAAGAGAAAAATTTTTCCATCGATGAATCGGAAAATTTTGAAGAATATGGAGGAAAGGGCATGTCATCCGTTTATAAAAGCAAGCAAATTGCGATAGGCAAGCCATCGTTTTTAAAAGATTTGGGAATTAAAATAACGTTAGAACAGCATTCTGAGGTAAAAAAAGCAACACTAAAAAAATTGAACGTTACTCTTGTTGCGTATGATAGAAAATTGGTTGGGTTTATAGCTTTGGTTGATGAATTACGGCCTAGGGCAAAAGACACAATGGAAGAATTGAGAAAATTAGGCATAGAAAAAACCGTGATGCTTACGGGTGATAACGAGCACATTGCTCAAAAAGTGGCCGAGGAAATAGGAATTGATATTTTTCATGCCAATCTTTTACCGAAGGATAAGCTGGAATATTATAAGAAATACTCAAATAAAAAATATAAAGTGGCAATGGTTGGCGACGGAGTTAATGATGCGCCTGTTTTAGCCTTGGCTGATATTGGAATCGCTATGGGCGCCATAGGTTCCGATTCAGCCATAGAGGCCGCTGATATTGCAATGATGAAAGATGATATCTCTCAAATCCCGGAATTAATAAAGATCGGACGCGCCACGATAAAGGTTATCCGCCAAAATCTATTATTATGGGGGATATTGAATATATTAGGTTTTACTCTTGTTTTTTTGCATATTCTTAATCCTCCGGGTGCCGCGGTTTATAATTTCCTTACTGACTTTATCCCAATTTTTAATTCTTTGCGATTATTCAGATAGGAAATTAAAGGAACGGCGGGATTTTATGGTAGAATAAAATAAACGGTCGATTTCTTTAATAATAAATTATTATTATGTTGAAAATAAATAAATTCAAAATTATTTTATTAATTTTTATTTTAGGGCTTACGATAAGCAATACTGTTTTAGCTCAAATAAAAGAAACGTGTACCGTAAACGGTAAAGAGGTGTCTTGCGATGAAATGAATAGTTTTTTAAGTGATGGAGCGAAGGGCTTTTTAGCTTTAGGACTCGGTTTTTTTATAGTGAGTTTGACGGTAGGATTAATTTCTTTTATTTTTTGGTTGATGATGCTAATTCATGCCATTAAAAAGCCGATAGAAAGCAAGCCAGTTTGGATTATTTTAATGATATTTACCGGAATTTTTGGAGCGATTATTTATTACTTTGCAGTAAAAAGAGGATTTGATAAAAAAGTTTCACCCATTTCTCAAGTTTAATAAAATTAAATTTAAAATTTATGGCCGAAAAAAAATGCAAAAAATGTGGCATGCCCATAGAGAAGCCGGAAGATGAATGCTCCTGCGAGGAATGCGTTTGCTTCCATTGCTGTGAATGCGAGTCGGATTGTTCTTGCGGATGTAAAGAAAAATAAAGGCGTTTTTGATATCAAATAAAAAACCTTTAAGAAAAAACTTTGATCAGTTTTTATTTTATAAAAAAATGATTTTTAATTATTTACAAATGTTGCGACCCAAAGATTGGGTTCGTGGATTTTTTTGGATTCCGGTCTTAGCCACTTTTTTAGTTTCTTATTCTTTGAAGGTTGCTTTAATTGTTTCGATGATTTCGTTTTGCACCTTGGCCTATGCCTACATTATAAATAATTATTTTGACGTAGAGATTGATAAAAAACACGAAAGAAAAATAAAAGCGAATAAAAACCCATTGGCCCAAGGTTCCGTAACCGAAAGAGGGACTCTGTTTATTATGATGCTTTTGTTATTTTTTTCTTTTGCCTTAGCCGCTTATATGAATTTAATAGGTTTTATTTTTGTGGTATTGAGCGTTATCACTTCCACTCTTTATTCCATAAAGAAAGTCCGCCTTAAAGAAAAAACCGGAGCTGATATAATTTCTCACGGATTGATGGGCGGGTTTTTTCCCTTTTTAGCCGGAGTAACGCTAGCGGGAGGAATCATTGATTTTTATATTTTATCTGTCGGATTTTTGTTTTTTCTTATAAATTGCAACGCCCTTTTATCCCATCAGGTGATTGATTACGACCAGGATTTGGGCAACACACAAAACACCACAACAAGAATCGGCCGGAAAATGAGTTTTGTTTTTTTGATTTTAATCCAATTTGTTTTTTTATTATGTTTTTTGGTGATGTTGAAACACTTCATTCTTAAATGGTGGATTTATTATCTGTTTATATTTCTTTTGTTTTGGGTTCCTTTTGACTGCGTCAGGAGAGCCAGGAAAGTGTTTAAAATTCAAGTAAAAAATTATTTGCCTTTTCATTTAATCAAAAGTAAGCTTAGATTTTAAAAATAAGCCATTGGGCTGAAACTTTAAAAACCGCCTAGCGTAACGGGCAGTTTTTGTCTTTTTTACCCCGATAAATCGGGATTTCGTCCCGACAGATTGGGGGGACTCAACTTGTTAGTTCGGGAGGGAAAAAGTATAATGGAAAAATATATTTTATAAAAAATGAAAATTTTACCCTCAATTACAACCACAAGATTCTCTCCCCTTTATTCTAATTGGCGGGAAAAAATAACAGAAGCGAAGGAACTTCACTTAAAAGAATTTTGTTTTTTTCCGACCTGTTTGGACAAAAACGAAAGAAAAGAGGCCTACGAATTGCTCAAAAAAATAAGAATTAAAAATATTCCTCTCATTCACTTAAGGGAAGAAGACATGGATTTTAAGGAAATTGAATATTTAATTAATAATTTTAACGCCAAAGCTTTTAATATCCATAGCCAATCAGAGCATCAATCTCATCCATTTATTCATGATTATTCAAAATCAAAATACAGAAAAATTATTTTTATTGAAAATACCCGCAAGCCATTGAATGAAAAAGAAATTAAAAAACTCGGAGGCGTTTGTTTGGATTTTGCTCATTTAGAAAACGACAGATTGTTGGAGAATGAAAAGTTCAATTATAATATAAAAGTAATAGAAAAATGCCATATCGGTTGTAATCACGTGAGCGCTATCTGTAAAACAACTCATCTCGACGGCCAAGGAAAAACCAGGCATGATAGGCATTTTTTGGAAAATTTTTCAGAACTGGATTATCTTAAAAAATATCCGATAAATTATTTTTCTGATTTTACGGCTTTGGAACTGGAAAACAACTTAGAAGAACAGCTTGAAATGATAGATTATATAAATAATTTATTGAAAAAATAAACTTATTTATGATTAAAAAAATATTATTAGTTTTGATGTTTTTGATTGTAACCTGCGGTTTTTTATTTTTAGCAGTTTGGCGGGGTATTTTTTTGCCTAATTCATTAAACGAAAAAGAGGTAATTTTCGATATTGAAAAGGGCCAAGGCCTGGAAGAAATCGCTTTAAACCTGGAAAGAGAAAATTTAATTAAAGACGATTTATATTTTAAAATTTACGCTTTATTCAGGGGAACCGCCAAAGACATTAAGGCCGGAGTTTATAAATTAAATCCTTCGCTGACCGTGCCCCAAATTTTAGAAAAAATTGTTAAGGGCCAAACCTTTCAAATAGAAATAACAATACCCGAAGGATTCAACTTGAAACAAATAGAAGAAGTGTTAAGCGAAAAACTGGAAAGAACTATGTCTTTAAAATTTTCAGTCAAAGAATTTAAAGATAGTTTTGATTTTTTATCCGAGATTCCCGAAGAAGAATCCTTGGAAGGTTTTTTGTTTCCCGACACTTATTTATTGAATCCAATGGTTAATGACAAGGAAATAGCTGAAATTTTTTTAAAAAACTTTGATAAAAAATTTACCCGAGATTTTAAAGAAAAAATCGAAACGCAGCAAAAAAATATTTTTGAAATAATTACCATGGCTTCTTTGTTGGAGAAAGAAGTAAAAACCGAGGAAGAAAAGGAAATAGTGTCGGGTATTTTATGGAAAAGAATAAAAATCAACATGCCCCTTCAGGTTGACGCCGCTATCGCCTATATCAAAAATACAAAAACTGGCAAAGTTTCATATGAAGAAATTAAAATAGATTCTCCCTACAATACTTATAAATACGCCGGATTGCCAAAGGGTCCAATTTGCAATCCCGGACTGGAAAGCATAAGAGCGGCTTTAAATCCCAAGGAAAGCGATTATTGGTATTATCTTTCTACTCCTGACGGTCAAACTATTTTCAGCCGTACCCTTGAAGAACATAATATTGCCAAAGCAAAATATTTGATATAATTATATAAACTAATAATTTGCTCTTATTGAAATTCAATAATAAATAAGAGTTTTATCAAAATGGACCAATCTATCAACGTTTCTAATCAACCCAATAAAATTAAATTTATTTTAAAATCGAAACCCATCATTCCTTTAATTTTAATACTGGGGCTCGCAGCCCTCGGTTTTTATTTTGGAGAAAAATTTTATACCAAACAAATGCCTAAACCTCCTTTTATTTCCGGCTATCGTTTGGTTAACGAAAAAATTTCCAAATCAGCTCCTATTTCAATTTATCTTCCTTATTCGATAGATAAAAATTTAGCCCAGAAAAATACAAAATTCGACCCTGAAATAGAAGGTGAATGGTTGAGTTCTGATAATGAAAAAGAAATTGTTTTTAAACCAAAAAAACAATTAGATGTTAATCATTATTATTCCATTGAATTAACTTTAAGCGAATCGGAATCTCGAGCCATAAAATCAGATTTTTTAGCCGATGAAGATCCTCAAATTGTAGCTGTTTTTCCTGCCAATAATTCGGAAGCTCCCGAACAAAGCGAAATTACCATAGTTTTTAACCGGCCTATGGTTCCTTTAACTACTTTGGGATATTTGGAGGGCAAAGATGTTCCAATAGAAATAACTCCCGCGACCAAGGGCCGTTTTAAATGGATAAGCACAAGAAATTTGCAATTTATTCCGGAAGAAAGATTGACAAGATCTTCCAATTATAAAGTAACGATAAAACCCGAGATGGTTTCAATGGATGGATTGTCTTTGGCGGGCAAGGAAAATAATTTTGTAACCAGGAAACTGAGATACCTGAACTTAACAGGAGGAAATGTTGTTTATAATCAACCCATCTCGATTCATTTTAATCAACCGGTCGATCTGGAGAAAATAAAAAATGAAATATCCCTTAAGAATTTAAATACAAATCAAGAAATACCTTTTATTGTTGAGTACGCTCCCGGATCTTCAGACAACAATAATTCCAATAATAATTTACAAGTTAAAAATCAGGGGTTTGAAGCCCTGGGAAACTTTGTTGCCGGCCTAATTTCCAAGATAGAAAAAATCAGTTATTTGGGCGAAAAGAAAGAAGAAACAAAAAAAGATCTTTCAACTATTCAGATTTATAATAAATTCGATATTTTCGGTCGGGAAAAATTTTGGGATTTCAAAAATAATTATCAGCTGAGAATTAATAAAGCTTATCCTGCAGAAGGGGATATTATTTTAAACGAGAATCGCGTGACTGCGTTTAATATTAGCGATGTTATTGCCGGCATTTCTGCCGAATCAAAAAGAACAAGATACGCTAGTCCAGATTTTTTTGACCCCGAAGGCAAATTATGGGTCAGTTTTTATGAAGAAATCGATAAAGACAAAACCGTCATTTCCGTTCCGAAATTAAAAGAAATTGGCTATGGGGAAAAATGCAAAGATGGGAATAATTATTCTAATGATTGCGAGAAGGTTCCGGATAAAAAAAGAATTTATTTGATTTTTAATTCCAATGAAATTTCCAAGGAAGAGACATTGAACATTAATTTTCAAAAAATAACTAATGTTAATGGCCTGGTAATCAATAAAGACCCGATTTTTTCATCAATTAAGTCCTATCCCGATTTTAAAATTTTAAAAACATCCTCCGCGAATAATGATGGGTCAGCTTCTTTAACCGGACTTGTTTTTTGTACTAACGTTCCGATTTTACCACCATTAAAAGAAGATTATGATAAATATTTCAAATCCAACTTAGATTACGAATTAAAAAGCTGGAGTGATTCATGGAAAATAGAGGGTTATTATATTTATAAAGAAGAGCCTTGCAGGGAAGGAGAATTTCATACCCAGATTAGTTACGGATTAATGCCTCTTTCCGATTATTTTTTAGAGATTAATTTAGAAGATGTTTTCGGCCAAAAAATTAATCAGACCTTCGCCTTTAAAACAGGTTCTATGCCGGACGAGCACTTAGCTTTTTATCATCTTCAAAGAGATTATAATGTTACTTCACTTTCAAAAACAAAATTGACCTATGCGGCTGAAAACATGGATTATATTAATCTGGAGATTTGCAAACTAAAGCCCCTTAATCTTCTTAATCTTTTAGAAAACAGGTTGTCATGGTTTCAATCGGTCCCGAGCTATAATTGCGAGAAGATAGTCCAAGACACCATTGAATTGCCAAAGAAATATTGGATTAAAAATTATTTTCAAGTCGACCTTAAAGATTATTTTAACGAATCTTTTGGCCATTATATCTTAACTTTTTCTAATCCCAATTATAAATATCGTTATTGGGACAGCAATACTGATTCAGAAATTTACAAAAAAGTTTACGAAAAAACTTATTTAACCATAACTAATTTAGCTGTGGCTGAAAAGAAAATAATGCCGGAGTATTCAAGTTATGGATTGAACAAACCGCTTAACGAAGAACAGCTTAGCCAGATAAATAATCTTTATTGGGTAACGGAAATTTCTAGTTTGGAACCGGTTTTTGGGGCTAAAATCGACCTTTATCAGCAAACAGCGGAAGGGGCTAATTTTAAATTTAACAGCAGTTATTTTACCGACCAGCAAGGAGTATCTCTTACTAAAACTTTCGCTAATTTAAATGGAGCAGTTGTTACAAAAGACCAAGACAGCACGATTATTCCTTCTTATCAGAGTAATTTGCAATGGGCTAGCGAATTATTTACTTCAGAAAAATTCTATATTTATACCGACAAACCCATTTATCGTCCTGACCAGAAAGTTTTCATAAAAGGAATTTATCGTATAGGTTATGATGGAAATTATGAAATTTATCAGGATAAAAAAATTAAATTTAAAATTTTTAATCCGAGAAATGATGAAGTTTTGAGCCAGGATTTGAATATCAATGATTTTGGCACTTTTGATACCGATTATATGCTTCCCCTGAATTCTCCCTTGGGAAACTATCGCGTTTGCATCAATGAAAGTGACCACTGTGTTTATGATATTTATTTTGATGTTGAAGAGTATGTGCCGGCGGCTTTCGAGGTGAGTGTAAAAAGCGATAAAGAAGAATATATTTCTAAGGACAAGGCAAACCTAGAAGTGAATGCGAAATATTATTTTGGCGTACCCTTAGAAGGAGGAGAGGTGGAATATACAATTGCCAGCCAAAATTATTATTTCGACAGATATGCCAAAGAGTACTTTAATTTTAATTCCTATCGTTATAATTGGTACTACGAGCCTTATTATTACGGAGACAGGTTTATTTTAAGAGGAAAAGCTTCTCTTGATTCTCAGGGCAAAGCCACTATAGTTCAACCGTTAGATTTCGAGAGCTTATTTAAAGATGAAACTCAGAGAAAAAGTAAAATTATTGTTTTCGACCTTACGGTTAAAAACAATCAGGGCCAAAGCATTTCGGCTCAAAAATCCATTATTGTCCATGCCGGAGAATTTTATCTCGGGTTAAAAACCGATAAATCATTTCTCGGCAAAAATGAAAAATTTAACGTTAAAATAAAAACAGTCGATACTCAGGGAAAAGAAGTTAAAAAAGATAATATAACGCTCGGCCTTTACAAAACCGATTGGGTCTACTCAAAAAGACAAGAAGCCGGTGGAGGATACGGTTATCAATGGGAAGAGAAGAGAGATTTGGTTAAAGAATATTATTTAGATACCGACAACAACGGAAATTATTCCAAGGAGCTTCAGATTGAAAAGGAAGGCGAATATCAATTAGAGGTGAAAGCAAGAGATAAAAAAAATAATTTAATTTTTAGCAGTTATAATCTTTATGTTTATGGCGAGGGAACGGTCAATATTAAACCGACCCAAGATACTCAATTAGAATTAGAGTCAGATAAATCCGATCTTAATGTCGGAGAGCAGGGAAGCTTAATAATCAAGTCTCCTTATCAAAAATCCAAAGCATTAATTGCCATTGAAAGAGGAAAAATTTTCGAATATCAGATAAAAGAAATTCAGGGTAATCTTTATAATTATAATTTTTCGGTCAAAGAAGAATATTTGCCTAATGTTTTCGTTTCGGTTTTATTGCAATCCAATCAACCAGAAATAAAATTCGGAAAATTTGAATTTAAAGTCAACACGAAACAAAAAGAATTAACCATTGAAGTTAATTCCAATAAGAAAAATTATTTGCCGGGAGAGGATGTAACTCTTGATATTTTGGCAAAAGATTTTCAAGGGAATCCCGTTTCCAGCGAATTATCGGTAGCGGTAACCGACCTGAGCGTACTCGCCCTTAAGGGCAATCCTAAAAAAAATCCCATTGCTTTTTTTTATGACGGTTTTCCCTTGACCGTCATAACAAGCTCCAATCTTAAAAATATTCTTACTGAAATAGACCTTCCCAGCACTAAAGGAGGAGGTGGAGCCCCTGAGGCTAGTTTAGCAGTAAAAAAGAGGGGCATTTTCAAGGAAACCGCTTTTTGGGAAGCCACAATAACAACGGACAAAGAAGGCAAGGCTCAGGTAAAATTCACTCTTCCGGACAATTTAACGACTTGGCAAGTGGAGGCTCTGGGTTTGACGAAAGATACGAAGCTCGGAATTGACTATCAAGAATTTATAAGCCGTAAAGAATTAATGGTTGTTCCTTTAAAACCAAGATTTATAGTTCCCGGAGATGATTTTTATATAGGCGCCCAAATTTTTAATCAGAGCCAAGAAAAACAAAACTTAAAAGTTACTTTCGAAAGCTTGACTTTATCATTGATGGAAGAACAAGGATTGAAAGAAATTAAAATTGACCCGGGCAAGAGTGAAACTGTTTATTTTAAAGTTAAGGCAGGCAGTCAATTCGACGAAGGGCAGCATATATTTGTTCTTTCAGCTAAAAGCAATAACCTGGAAGATACGGTTGAGCAATCGATAAAAATTGTTCGCAACGATACCTATGAAGTGACCGCTACCTCCAATTATACCGCCAGTAAATCCACCCAAGAATACGTTTTTTTACCGGATAATATCATAAAAGATAAAGGCAAGATTTCAATAAGAAGTTCCGCCACTTTAGCCGTTTTTCTTTCCGATGCTTTAAATTATCTCTTAGGATTTCCTTACGGTTGCTCAGAACAAATTGCCAGCAAATTAGATTCAATCGCAATTATTAAAAAGGGGTTGAATTTGCCTAATTTTGATAAGAAATTCCAATTAGAAAAAATCAAATATGACGACAAAGAATATACCCTTGAAGAAGCGGTAGACATGGGATTATCAAAGCTTTACAATAATCAGAAATCTAACGGCGGATTTTCTTTTTGGACCAATGGCAATTCAGATTTTTATCTTACCTTGCACGTAGCGGATACCTTGCAAGATCTCGCTTCGGCTGATTTTAAGATTAATCAAAATAGCCTAGATAAAACGTTGAATTATCTTAAAAACGAAATTAGAAAAAAGTTTTATTCAGAAGATGAAAATAGTTATAGAAACAGAGTTATTATCACTTATTATACTTTATCAAGGTCGCCGAATTTTAAGGATGACGGTTTTTTTAAAAATCAAATAACCGGCATAATAAAAGATGATTTATTTATTAACGAACAGATAAGCAATACAAGTCTGGCTTATTTAGCCATTTCTTTAACCAAAGGATTTGACAAAGACTTGAAAGACAAAGTCTTTAACACTCTAAGCAATAAAATTGATATTGATTCCCGGGGCGCTTTCCTGAAAAGCGGAAAAAGTTTTCTCTGGCGATATTATGAAACTCCCACTAAAAACACAGCTCTCTATTTGAAAGCTTTGGTGGCCGACAATAACAATAGCCCCGTTATGGACAAAATTTTAAGATGGATTTTGAATTCCAGGCAAAAAGACGGCGCTTGGGGGTCAACCAACAATACGGTTACGGTAATAGACGCTTTGACTGATTTTCTCCAATGGAAAAGAGAAACCGAATCAAATTTTACTCTTGAATTGTTGATTAACGACCAAAAAATAAACAATTTTGAATTTAAGCCAGATACAATTTTAGACCAATTAAAAGACGAAAAGCCGCTTAAAGATTTGAAATTTAATGAAATCAATGCGATATCTTTTTTAAAAACCAATAATAACGATTTATCCAACAATCTTTATTACGATATTTATCTGAAATATTATTTACCCGCCGACCAGATCGCTCCCAGAGACGAGGGATTCAGCATTGAAAGAGAATTCTACGAGGCAGATGATAAAGAAAATGAAAATCCTTTGGCTTCTGCCAAGGTAGGAGATGTGTTGAGGGTCAGACTGAAGATAATCGTTCCGGAAGTAAGAAATTTTGTGGCTATCGAAGATTTTATCCCGGCAGGAATGGAAATTGTTAATTTGGACTTGGCTACCGAGCAGAAATCTCTTTTGCTTCAAGAAAAAGAATTGCAAGGCCGGGAACTTTACCCAACTTTTAAAGAAATTCACGATGACAGGGCTTTTATTTTTTCAGAATCTCTTTATCCCGGAGTTTATGAATTTGATTATTATGTTCGGGCATTAATCAAGGGAAAATTTACTCATTTACCGGCAGTTGTTTCCGAGATGTACTTTCCGGAGAATTTTGGAAGAACAGCCGGCAGTTATTTTGAGATAAATTAAGTTTTTTTCGTCAAATTATATAGAGTTCAGTAAAATATATACGCTTTCTTTTTCATTCTTGGAGTTCTCCGCGCTTATTTGATATAAGCCGGATTTTTGAGGGGAGAAAAGAGCGTTTTGATTTTCTTCTAGAAATTCGTTGTTTATGGACCATTTCACCTTTTCTTTGGCTTTCAGAAATATTTTAGTATTTTCTTCCAAAAGAAAAACGTCACCATTGTGAGGAGAGAGGACTATTGAAAAATCTTTTTCTTTTAAAATTAATCGATTAGCATCGTAATCGTCTGTTGCTAGGCCGTATTCAATATTGTTTTCTTGATTACGAAACTCCTTTAATAAACCGAAATTAAAAGGAGTTTTTTCGTTATATTCGGAGTTTAAAAGCAAATCCATTATTTGAGACCAGACTCTCCCGGCTCCCATCTGGCCGGAAACTTCGTCCATTGGCGAATTATCGGCGTTTCCCAACCATACCCCCACTAAAAAATCAGGAGTAAAACCAATTACCCAGCTGTCCCGGAAATCTCTGGAAGTGCCGGTTTTTAAAGCGTAATTTTCTTGAAAAAGATTTAACCAGCTTTTCATGCCGAATTGTTCAATACTGGTTTTTCTGTCATTTAAGATTTTATTTATTAACTGAACGTATTTTTCTTGGGCTATATTTTTTTCAGAAGATTCGCTGTTTCTAAAAATTTTAAGGTCTTTTAATATTCCTTTGTTCGGGAAAATAGTAAAATATCTGGACAGATCGAACAAATTCATTTCCAGGGCCCCTAAGGCGATTCCCAATTGATAATTATTCAGGTTTTGGATGGGTTTAAATTCCAAATCTTTTTCCAAAAAATTATAAAAATTTTCCAAACCTACGTATTCCAATACTTTAACCGAAGGGACGTTTAAACTGTTGGATAAGGCATAATGGAGGCTGACTTCCCCCCGGTATTTATAATCAAAGTTTTTGGGATAAAGAGGAAAGCCGAGAGCGGTAATATATTTATATTCTCGGTCGTCAACTAAAGTATAAGGCCTCAAATCTTTTTCAAAAGCTTTCAAGTAAATAAAAGGTTTAATGGTTGAGCCGATAGGTCTCGGTTCCTGCAGCATGTTTATTTGGGAGGCTTCGTTAAAAGAGTTAGGGTCGGTTGAGCCGATTAATGCCAGTATTTCGTTTTCCGGAAGTTTTATTATTATAACGGCTCCCTGGTTTACATTTTTTAATTTTAGTTCTTCGATATTTCTTTCTAAAATATTCCTTGTTTTTTCAGTCAGATCGAGATCTATCGTTAATTGGTTATTATTTTTTTCATTATTAATAAAGGATTTGATTTCAAAATAAGCGCTATTAAAACGGGAATAATTATTCATATTTTTTTCCACATTTTTATAGTTCGTAAAAATTAAATTTTTTTCATCAAAGTTTAATTTTTTTGCTAAAGCCAAGGCCGCTTCATTATTTTTTAATTGAGCCGGATTGTTTTGGGTCGGACTGTTTATCGTTGACAGAAGTTGCAATATTTGTTCATCGCTTAGTAAATCGGGGTCGGTATTAAAATAAAGCCGGCTGGCTTCTTTTAATCCTTGGGCTTGATTTCCAAAGTAAACGGAGTTGACATACATTTTCAAAATAGTTTCTTTGCTTTGATATGCTTCCAAGTTTAAAACATACAAAGATTCAATGATTTTGTTCTTTAAGCTTCTTTTAAATTCATTTTTTAATAATATTTTTACCAATTGCTGGGTTAGCGTGCTGGAACCTTTGCGATCTCCGATTCCTACGTAATGCAATAAGGCTTGAGAGATGCTCCAAGGATTAAACCCAAGGTGATAATAAAAATATTTGTCTTCTTTTTTCAACAAAAGCTCCTTAAACCTGTCAGGAACTTCATTCATATATATTGACCAGTATTTTTTTTGATTAGGAATGATAAAAATTTCTTTCTCTTTTCTGTCTTTTATAATTATTGATTCTTGATTTTGACAGATGTCGACTAAATTTTTTTGCAGATTGAAACCTAAAATTAAAAAAATAAAGATAAAAGAAATTATAAGCATTCCTATAAGTTTTCTTTTTTTGGTTAAGAATTTCATATCCATGCCTTAAAACATTTTATCATTCGTAACTGTTAAATAAAACATTAAAGACAAAAAAGATTTTTTATGGTATAATTTTATAAAGAAATTTAAAATAGGAACATAAAATAAAAAATGTTTTCCATCAATATTTTAAAAATATGAAAAAAATAATTTTAATTGCAATAATTTTATTTATTTGTGTCGGAGTCGGTATTATTTTATTAAAAAATTCCGGGAAATATTCAGAGAGCGCAAAAAGGGTAATTGAAAATAAGATGATGTCGAGCAAAGAAAAAGCCTGTCTTAATTCGGGCGGAAAGGTGAGTTTTTTTTCTTGTTGTAAATCAACCGGCGATTTTCCCGACTTGTGCACTATTGGTGCTTGCGGTTGTTCATTGGAAAACAGTCACGAAATTAAAATTTGCGAATGTGAACCCGAAAAATGTTTTAACGGCGAAAAATGTTTAATGTTTGAAGCGCCTCAACTCCCGGGGATAGATCAAACTATTTAATAAGTTTAAAAATTTAAAAGTCCGGCCAAGACATTCAGCCGGGCTTTGTGTTAGAATATTTATAATATTAATCATATGAACATTTTATTTATTGTTTCTATTAGCTTATCTTTTTTGTTTTTAATTTTATTTTTTATTACGATTCTTTTTTTAAGGGCTCTTATCCCTTTTTTATTTTGGGGAGCGCTCTATGCCCCGACTAAAGAAGAAAAAGTTAAAAAAATGATTGAACTTTTGAATATAAAAAAAGGAGAGAAAGCCTTGGATATTGGAGCCGGAGACGGAAGATTGGTTATTGCCTTAGCTAGTGCCGGAGCCTTAGCTACGGGATTTGAAATAAGTCCCTTTTTGGTAAAATTAGCTCAAAAAAATATCAAAAAAGCCGGACTTGAAGGCAAAGCTTTTGTTTATCGCAAGAATTTTTGGAAAGAAGATTTTTCCCAATACGACGCAGTAACGGTTTACGGTATAGGTTATATTATGAAGAGTTTGGAAAAAAAATTAAAAAAAGAACTTAAACAAGAAGCAAGGATTGTTTCAAATAATTTTCATTTTCCAACCTGGGAACCGATAAAAAAAGAAAATAATATTTTTCTGTACAAAAAGGTTTGAATTTAAATAAAATAAGTTTGACAAAAATTTAATTTGAGAATAAATTCTATCTGGAGGAGAACAGATGTTAAATGAAACAGAACCTCATAAGCATAGTACTTTAAAAAAAACACCCCAACACGGCGAGATTATCTGGGAGAAACAAATACCAGCAGACAAAGACAAAATGGAAATATGTCCCAATTGTAAAAAGTCAGGCACCTTAAAAAGAACATCTCAATATAGCGAGATGGACCCGTTGATTTTTTGCACAAATTGCAAGTACGTTTTTTGCGCCAGCATACAATAGGAGGGATAGTTTGAAAAAAAGAAAGAAAATCAAAAAAACAAAACTTGAAGCTCTTCGCAAGCTTTTAGAAGATCCGGACGTTCGGGAAATGATAAAAAAAACCGATAGTTTCGGCGGTCATCTTGTAAACGGGGATAAACAATGCACAATATGAGGCAAAATTGCCTCTTTTTTGTTTTATTTGAATTTGCTAAAATAATTATAATATATAGAAAAGGTCGATTTTTTATTAACAAAAAAAGAATCAAAATCACAATTTTTATGATTTCAAAAAGAACATTTTCAATTTTCGTAGCTTGTTCAGTTGTCGTTATCTTGGGTTTGACTTTCTCCTATATTTTCACTCAGCAGGAAATCGCAGAACTTTTAAAGGGCGAAACCCAACCGATTCAATGGATTAAAGAAAAAGAAATTTCTGTTATTCCGGCCACCGGAAATGTAGACGACACTATTAATGCCCTATTAAAAGAAATGGACGATGAAAATTTAGCGACAAAGGATTTGGAAGGGGACGCCAGTTTGATAGATTCCGACAGCCAGGAAGTTGATGATTTTGGTCAATCTATCAATGAAAATGACTTCTAAAAAAATATTAATGATTTTGTTGGTCGGCGTTATTTTATTTCCAACAATGATTTTAGCCCAAAACGCCAATCAATCGGCGGAACAAAAATTAAAAAATTTTTGTTCCCAAATTCTCTCGCTTACTTCAAAGATTGACCAAAAAATTACAGGCATTGGGGATAAACTTGGAGTTAAACGCGTCGAGATATCAAATAAGCTCGAGGAGAGGAGGGACAATCGAGAAATGAAATTGGAGCAAGTCCGGGATAAATGGGACGTTAACCGGGAGGAACATTTTGTAAAATTGGAAGAAAAAGCCAAAACTGAAGAACAAAAACAAGCGGTTATAAATTTTAAGAAAGCGGTAAACGACGCGATTTCAACCAGAAGGTTAGCGATAGACCTGGCAATCCAGAATTTTAAAACAGGAGTTGACCAGGCGATTGCTTCAAGAAAAGCATCTATTGATGCCTTGGGAGATAATTACGAAAGCGCGGTAAAAGCTGCGATTACCAAAGCAACAACGGATTGCGCCAGCGGCGTCCTGCCGGCAACCATTCGCCAGAATTTAACCAATGATTTGAAAACAGCTCGCGATAAATTTATAAGCGAAAGAAAGGAGATTGATAAGACAAAAGAGGTGAAAGACCAACTTATTGCTACGAAAAAAGCAGCTTTTGAAAAAGCAATCAGTGATTTCAAAATAGCTATGGAGAAAGCCAAAAGCGATTTTAAAGCTTCTTTTCCTGGCCATGGCACAACAACCGAGGATTAAATAGGTTACTTTATTCAAACAAAAACCCGAGCGGTTCCTCGGGTTTTTGTGTTTTTCCCTCACATAAAGCCATAGACATTTCAGTAGCATGAGGATGCGCTTTGGATAATAGGCGGTTTTGTGACTTGACAAATTAGTGATTTAGGGTAGAAAGATAGAGGAGGTTTAAAACTTGAAAGAAGGAAAAAGCAAAAATGAATCAGCGATAAATGCAGCGATAATAGGAGTTATTCTTTTTTTTGTGGTACTTGGAATAGTTCTTGGCTCTTTTACATTTTATAATTATTACGAAGCATCAGAAAAACCAATATCAATAGAACCGTCTCAAATGGAGAATTATAGCGGTAAAGTTAGGAGAGTGATAATAAAAATAACTCCAATAGAACAACTTCCAGATGAAAGAGAAGATAAGTCAATTTATGCTGGAGAAGTAATCATATGGGATATAAATTATTACCATACTTATAATACCCTAGAAGGAATAAAGGTTATTATAGAAAAACCAGAAATTCTTTTTTTGAATAAGACAACAATGGCGATCGGAGTGGTAATAATAGACCTAAAAGATCAAGGCAAATTAGTTTTGAAAGTTTTAGAAGTATGCGAAACAAAGGACATCGGCGACATCTAAAAATAGAGTCGCTTTTTTATTTATCGCCATTAAAGCGATTTTTTATTTAAATATACAACACCTCCTCAAACTCAAGGGGTAGCAGAGGAGTATCTACAGACTTTTTTGCAATACGGGGAGGCGGTTTGGATAATGAGGCGATTTTTTGGTAGAATAAAAGAACATGAATCAAGAAAAAAAAGGCATTAGTTCTCTTTTTTTCTTTGTGCCTGGGATTATATTATTTGGTATAGGGAGTGCGATAGCCGCTGTTACTGATAATTTCATAATTTTAGGGTTATCCGTCTTAATTTTTATAATTGGTTTAATTAATAAAGACACATGGAAAGATCGCCACCTTAATAACCCTTGGTTTGAAGTATTCTGGGACAGATTAGTTGGAATAGTAATTGGAACAGTAATTATATTTTTTGTTGTATTGGTGCTTAAAATTTTTAAAATAATTTAGCAAAGATTAAAAACAGGTTCTAACCCTTCAATAAGTTCAGGGCAGGCATATTTCCGTAAGCCACCAATAGAGTGGTTTTTTGTTTACACTGAGCTCGTCGAAGTGTTTACACTGAGTTTACCTGCCCTGAGTTGCGTCGAAGGGTCGAAGTGGTAGAATTAAATAATATGAATATAAGAATGATTTTATTTTTTGCTCTCTTCTTTATTGGTTCGTTGTTTACTCTTGCTACTAGAAGTCGGATTCCTGGAGTATTTACACTGCCATACCCCAGACAGAATGATTTCGGACTAATAGGAATTATTATTTTAATTTTATCATTCTTAGTTTTGATTTTATAAAATTCTTTACCAAAAACAGGTTCTAACCCTTCAATAAATTCAGGGCAGGTATATTTCGGCAAGCCACCCATTCGTCGCTACGCTCCTCAGGGCAAGCCAATATAAAAATCGCCAATCAGGCGCCTGCCTGCCGGTAGGCAGGGTTTTTTGTTTACACTGAGTTTATCGAAGTGGTAGAATAAAATAATTATATGAATTTTTCTGGATACACAACAAAAAAAATTGAAGAGATTTTTCAGGAGTTAAAAACTTCTGAGAACGGTCTTTCAGAAAAAGAAGCTCGGAAAAGACTTAAAAAATACGGGTTTAATGAACCTGCCAAGAGAAAAAAGAAGAATGTTTTCATTCAAATTCTTTTAAAGTTTACGAGCCCTCTTGTTATTGCTCTTTTGGTTATTGCAATTATTTCAATTTTTTTAGGAGAAACAATCAGTGCGATTTTAATTTTTTTGATGGCCATAATGAGCGTTTTGCTTTCTTTTTTTCAAGAACATCGGGCAGGAAAAGAAGTAGAAAAGCTTATTGAAATGGTCCGAACAACTGCCACTGTTTATCGAAACAGAAACCCAAAAGAAGTTAGAATTCAGGAACTGGTTCCAGGTGACATAGTTGAGTTATTTGCCGGCGATATGATTCCTGCAGATTTAAGAATTATTTCTTGCAAAGATTTGTTTATTAATCAAGCTTCCTTAACAGGGGAATCATTCCCCGTAGAAAAATTTTCAACTCCAATAACGTCGAAAAATGATTCAATGTCGGAATTGAATAATATTGCTTTTATGGGGTCCAGCGTAGTGAGCGGAGGAGCATTGGGAGTAGTTTTAAAAACGGGCGCTTCTACGCAGTTTGGCGAACTTTCTCAAAAAGTTGCGGGAATCGAAACGGAAACGGGCTTTGAAAAGGGAATACGCAGCTTCACCTTTTTAATGATTCGTTCAACGTTACTTATGGTTTTTTTTATTTTCGCCATTAATGCTTTGCGCAGGGGCGACTTCATAGAGTCGTTGCTTTTTTCCATCGGAGTTGCCGTTGGACTTATGCCCGAAATGTTGCCTATGATGGTCACAATAAACCTTTCAAAGGGCGCTATTGCGATGTCGAAAAAAGAGGTAATTGTCAGGCGATTAGGTTCCATCCAAAACTTCGGCGCAATGGATATACTTTGTACGGATAAAACCGGCACCCTGACCATGAACAAAATAGTTCTAGAGAAGCATTGCGATGTTGCAGGCAAAGAAAGCGAAGACGTCTTAAGGTACGCTTATATTAACAGTTTTTATCAAACAGGGTTAAAAGATCTTTTAGACCAAACGATTTTAAAACACGAAAAAATACTATTAAAGCAATTTAAAAAAATAGACGAAGTGCCTTTTGATTTTTTGAGAAGAATTATGTCCGTAGTCGTGGAGACAGACAGCGAGCGCACGATTATTTCCAAAGGCGCTCCAGAAGAAATATTTAAAAGATGTTCTCACTACGAACTGGACGGTGAAATATTTAAAACAAACAATAAGATTTTTTTAAATTTAAAAAAAGAATATGAAAGCTTAAGTTCGGAAGGTTTTAGAGTTTTAGCCATAGCTTATAAAAAAGTAAATAACAAAAAAGAAATATTTTCAAAAGAAGATGAATCAGATTTAATACTTAAGGGATATGTGGCATTTTTTGACCCGCCAAAACCCAGCGTTAAACCGACAATTCTTGAATTAAAAAAAATAGGAATAGAATTTAAAATTTTAACCGGAGACAATGATTTGGTTACAAAAAAAATATGTAAGGATGTCGGACTTGAAATTAAGGGCTTGGTAACGGGAGACCAAATAGAGAGATTAAGCGATAAAGAAATTCAGGGATTGGTTGAAAATACCACTATCTTTGCCCGTTTATCTCCGTCGCAAAAAGCAAGAATAGTAAGTGCCTTGCGAGAAAATAAACACATAGTGGGTTATTTGGGAGATGGCATGAATGATGCTCCGGCGCTGAAAGCTTCTGACGTGGGAATATCGGTGAACAACGCCGTTGATATTGCTAAAGAATCGGCAGACATAATTCTTCTCCGCAAAAGTCTTACAGTGCTTCGGGAGGGCGTTATAGAGGGGAGAAGGATTTTTGGAAATATTCTTAAATACGTAAAGATGGGCGCAAGTTCAAACTTCGGCAACATGTTAAGTATGACCGGAGGCAGTATGTTTCTGCCTTTTTTACCGATGTTACCGATACAAATTCTTTTAAATAATTTTCTTTATGACATGTCTCAGGTGGCACTCCCTACGGACGAGGTAGATAAAGAATATATAAACAGAGCCCGGCCATGGAACGTAGGTTATATCAAAAAATTTATGTTTATCATCGGACCCATCAGCTCTCTCTATGATTTTCTTACTTGGGGAGTTATGCTGTTCGTTTTTAATGCGTTTTCTTTTCCGGAATTATTCCATACGGGATGGTTCATAGAATCTCTATGTACCCAAACTCTTGTTATTCATATAATACGTACCGGAAAAATTCCTTTTATCGAAAGCAAGCCAAGCAGATTATTATTTTTAAGTTCTATTTTAATAGTGACAATAGGTATAATGATTCCATTTTCTCCTTTGGCTGAATCATTCGGATTCGTAGCCCCGCCTGCCCTATATTTTTTACTATTATTTTTTATGATTGTCACTTATTTATTGTTTGTCCAGGTGGTTAAAAAATGGTTTATTAAAAAATACGGCTATGAATAATGAATGGATTTTTCGGTCGATTTTTAAAAAATAATAAAACCTTGATTTTTCGCTAGCGCTCGAAAATAAGAACAACAAAATATGAATTTAATTCACGTGATAATTTTGGGAATAGTGGAAGGGGTCACTGAATTTCTGCCGATTTCTTCAACCGGGCATTTAATTCTGGCTTCCCGGATTTTGGAATTAAAACAAACTGAATTTTTGAAAAGTTTTGAAATCGCCATTCAGCTGGGAGCGGTTTTATCGATAGTTTTTTTATATTGGAAATCTTTTTTAGTGGAAAGAAAAGTTTTAAAAAGAGTGATTGTCGCCTTTATCCCGACCGGAATTTTAGGATTTGTTTTTTATAAAACCTTTAAAGATTTTTTAATGCAGGACAAGGTTGTTCTTTGGGCGCTTTTTCTGGGCGGTATTTTTTTAATTGTTTTTGAGTTTTTATACAAAGAAAAAAAAGAGGCAAAGCAAAGCATTGCCGAGATTTCTTATTTTCAATCTTTTTTAATCGGCACCTTCCAATCATTCGCCATGATTGCCGGCGTTTCCCGGGCGGCAGCTACCATAATCGGGGGATTGGGCTTGGGTTTAAAAAGAAAAACCATTGTTGAATTTTCTTTTTTATTGGCTGTTCCCACAATACTTGTTGCCACCCTTTTTGATTTATCGAAAAACGCAAGCAATTTTTCTCTCCCTCAGCTTCATTTTTTAATCTTAGGATTCATTACCTCTTTTTTTGTGGCGGCCCTGAGCGTTAAATTTTTGCTTTTTTTCATAAAAAAACATACTTTCATTTCTTTCGGGGTTTACCGCATAATTTTGGCTCTTTTGTTCTGGTTTTTAATTTTAAAAATTTAATCGGCCTTATTATCGGCTCTTGATGCTTCGACCCTTCGATGAACTTCCTTCGATAAACTCAGGACAAGCAGGGCAGGCAAGCTCAGTATCTGCGAGTAGCCTTTATAAAGGCTACTCTTGACAAATATTTTTATTAGGTATATCATCAAAGAACGTTTCTTTTTAAGAAATGTCGTACTCGCGAACCCTTACTAAAAATTAAAATAAGTAAGTAGATAGGAGTAGGTCGCTAACTAAACAGTAAAAAACATAAAAATGGAAAATCGACTTTATGTAGGAAGTCTTTCATACGATACCAAGGAAGACGCTCTTAAAGAGTTATTTTCTCAAGCCGGCACCGTGACTTCAGCCAATGTCATTATGGATAAGTTCTCGGGCAGGTCAAAAGGATTTGGTTTTGTCGAAATGGCCTCTGAAGAAGAAGCCAAAAAGGCAATTGAAATGTTCAACGGAAAAGAAGTTGACGGAAGAAAATTAGCCGTTGACATCGCCAGACCAATGGAGAAGAGAGA
The DNA here is from genome assembly GCA_026396195.1 of Candidatus Nealsonbacteria bacterium. Lineage (NCBI taxonomy): Bacteria > Candidatus Nealsoniibacteriota > Candidatus Nealsoniibacteriota bacterium. The sequence goes on along the minus strand of JAPLXH010000006.1, from coordinate 63,977 downwards.
CACTTTTAAGAAATTTTCCGGTGGATTCAGAGACAGATTCGGTTCAAGAGGCCGAAACTCAGGGTCCGAAGAAAGCTTCTAGTACTCAAACAAAAAAGCCCTTAAATTGGGTTTTTTTGTTTTTCAAAAACATGATAATTCCTCAAAAAGTATTTTTCGTAAAAGGAGCAGGCGTTCACAAAGACAAATTGGCTTCTTTTGAGCTGGCCTTAAGGGATGCCGGCATAGAAAAGTGCAATATAGTTTATGTCTCCAGTATTTTTCCTCCGGGCTGTAAATTAATAAGCAAGGAAAAGGGTCTAGAATATCTTATGCCCGGCCAAATTGTTTTTTGCGTAATGGCGAGAACCGAAACCAACGAACCCAACCGCTTGGTTTCAGCCGCCGTTGGTTTGGCGGTGCCCTTTGCCGAGAATCAGTACGGCTATCTTTCAGAACATCATTGTTTCGGCGAAAAAGGAGAAAAAGCGGGGGAATATGCCGAGGATTTGGCAGCTACCATGTTAGCCACCACGCTCGGTATTTCTTTTGATTCCAATCAGGCTTGGGACGAAAGAGAACAGATTTATAAAGCCAGCGGCCAGATTATTAAAACAACCAATATTTGCCAGTCAGCCGAGGGCAATAAAGACGGTTTGTGGACAACGGTTATTTCCGCCGCGGTTTTCATTACCGATAACTGCGAACAAAAATAAATTCTTAATAAATCTTCTAAATTTCATTAGAAAAAGACGCTTTAGTGCGTCTTTTTCTTTATATTTAAGGGGGATGAAGGTTTTATGGTTATTATGGTAGATTGCTGAATCCTCTCTTAATCATAGCCTCAACATTTTCGTTAGCATTAAAATATTGAATTGATATATTAGGATGTTCATTTTTAAACACACGGAACACTTCATCGACAAAAGCTTGTCCGACAGATTCCACGCTCTTAAAATCTAACACAATTTGCTTAAACTTTTCGAGCCCTACTAAAAGTCTCTTTGCTTGAGAACGAGAAATATGTGGATCTCCGGGGTCGGCGCTTAATGCTACCGCAACTATTGTTTTTCCAAATCCAATTTCTTGATTCGAATATTGGTCCATAATTTCTTTTAATGTTTTAATAGAATTAAGTGATAGACGCATTCGAATATATGTTCCTTTCCCGAAATTTTCTCTTTTTTCGGATGATAAAAACCATTCTGAGTTTGCAAACGTGTAATACATATCATTAGAAAAAATAGAAAAGCTATCAAAAACTCTCGAACTAAAAAATATCCCCTCGCCAGTATGCCCAGCAGGATCGGTCGTAAACTTTCCTTTAGACAAATGGAGTATTGATTCTCTTATTGATTCTAAATTTAATGCTTTTTGAATTTTTTGGAATATACCTATCCCATCATCAATTATCGTAATTGTTAACTTATTGTTATTGATTTCTATGCTTGTATATATTTTTGTGCCTTCGGAATGATGAATGGCATTATTAAATATTTCAGTAAAGCCATATGCACAAATATTTTTTATATTATCGGCATAATCTAACATCATCGGCTTAACATAAACAGACCATATTCTATCTTCTTTAAGCGACGGTTTTATTTTTTCGTTGAATTCAATAAAATTACTCTTTGCAAGAAAATAACGAGTCCACCTATTGTCTCCAATTTTAATTATTTTTCCGGCTGTTACTTCTCGGGCAATATATGCATGAGCTCTTTGCCTTGAGAATCCAAATTTTTTAGCAACTAGAGGAGCTATATCATTTGGATGATTTTTAATTTCGTTGAGAATAAATTCTCTAACTTCATTGCTAATTTTATTCATATAAAACAATTATAATCCTTTATAAATCATCTGTAAACCCCTAAAATTGTATCTGTAAACCCCTAAAAGTGCTTTCTGTAAACCCCTCTAGCTTCCGTAAATAGCAGGTGTCAAATTTTGATTTTTAAAGAGTAATCCGACCCTTGTTTGTTTTTAGCTATTTTTTTTGGTATATATGCCTTTTTTCTGTCTTGACTTTTTAAAAATAATACGATATAATATTAAAATGATTAAGAATAAGATTTTAAAATTCAAAGACTTTTTAGTTGTGAATTTTCAGAAAATAAAAAATTCAAAAGAAGAATTAAAAAGGCTGTCCAAGCCCTTCCTTTTTATTTTCTTGGTCAGTTTTCTAGTTATTAACTGGAGCGATATTTCCTGGGCTTTTAATTATAAAATTACTTCCCAAATTCTAATTAAGTCCCTGCCTCAGATTAAATTTTCTCCGGCGTTCGGTTTTTTTGATAAAATTTTTGCGGAGAACATTCAAAAAGAAAAAAAAGAAATAAAAAGACCGGCTAACCCGGGAAATTTGGAAATTCCCAGATTCGGAGTTTTAGTTCCCCTTATTTTTATTGATAGCGAAAACGAAAAGGAATTGTACGGCGCTTTGGAAAAGGGTACGGTTCATTTTACCGATTCTGCTTTGCCGGGCCAAATCGGACAAACTATAATTTTAGGGCACAGCTCTCCTGCTAATTGGCCGAAAATAAACTACGACTGGGCTTTTAGCAAGATAAACGAACTGAATGAAGGAGACGAGGTCATCCTTTATGTCGAAAATCAAAAATATGTTTATTCAGTTAAGCGGAAGTTTTTTTTGGACAGGGGAGAGCAAATTCCGGAAGATGATTTGACAAAGAAAGAAAATGTTTTAATATTGGTGAGTTGCTGGCCTCCGGGCAAAGATGTAAAAAGAATTGCCGTGGAAGCTGAGTTAAAAATATTTTAAATATTATGAAAAAAAATTTATTAATTGTTTCTTTAGTTTTATTTTTTTCTTTTGTTCTAACGGTTAATGCCCAGAGTCAGACTCTTTCTTTGGACCTGGAAGCGATTCCCGCCTCCGGCTGTTCGCCTTTGAATGAAGTTGATTTAAAGGTCACGGTTTCGGGAACTGCCCAAGGAAATATTAATTATAAGTTTGACTGTACTGATAACGGAATCTGGGATTTAGAAATAAACAATTCCAATGCCGCTTTTTATACTGTTGTTAATCTCTGCGACTATTCTTCGCCGGGGAACTATACTGCCAAAGTAAGAGCCGAGAGAGAAGGCAAGACCGCTGAAGATACTTTTCAAATTCAAGCTTCCAATTGCAACCCTTCAGCTCCGACAGTTGATATTAAAGCCAATAATTCCGATGGACCTGTAACTATTGCCTATAATACATCCGCAAATTTAAGTTGGACTTCGGGTAATGCCAATTCCTGTACAGCTTCAGGGGATTGGTCAGGTTCAAAATCAACTTCCGGTTCCGAGTCAACCGGCAACCTTACTTCTTCCAAATATTACACAATTACTTGTTCAAATTCGGGAGGCACTGCTGTTTCGAATAGCGTTTGGATAAACATTTCCGGCGCCAATACGGGAAATATTTTTACGGAAAAGTTAGCTCGGAACCTTTCTGACGGAGGAGCTTTTGCGAATTTAATTTATGCTGACCCTGGAGAATTAATTTCTTTTTCTATCAGAGTCAGGGCAGAAAATTCCAGTTTATATAATGTAATAGTGACCGACACTCTGCCTGACAAGTTGATTTATCAAAACAATTCCCTGCAAGTAAACGGGACAGCAGTTTCCGGAAATATTTTTTCGGGTTTGAATATCGGGGATTTGTCTTCGGGCCAGGAAAAAACAATTACTTTTACCGCTTTTCTGGCCGGAGCCGATAAATTTAATTCCGGCCAAAATCAACTGGTAAATACGGCTTTAGTTTCGAGCTCTAATAATTCAAATTCAAAAACCGCCACCATTGTTGTTACTAAAACTGCGGCAGCTGGAGCTGCGACTAATGTTAACACCGGCATCACCAATAATTTATTGCTTGATTCTTTCTTTTTGCCCTTATCAATTGCTCTAGGCATTGTTTGGTTTTTTAAGTCCTATATTGTAAGAATTCAGGATTGGTTTTATTTAAAAAGAAAAAAATATCAGGATTATAATTCTAAAAAAGTTCTTGAATTGAAAATCGCCCAGATTAAAGCCCGTGATTTTCTAAAAAAGAAATAAAGTTTTTGTTTTTTATTTGTTCAGTAGAAAATTTATCCTGAACGTAGTTGAAGGATGTCCTAAGGATATTGACAAGATTTTTCAATATTGTAAATTGGAATAGTCCAGCGTAGCTAACATGCTACGCTTTTAAAATTGAGTGAATGAATTTCTGTAGATAAAATAAACAAGATTCATTCAGTCCGATAAATCGGACTAGAAATTAAAATGCCGTCCTTGGGCACCGTTTTTAGATGATAAGTTCCTCCCTAATTTCGGTGCCCGCGGACGACATTTTAGAAGAAAAATTGGTGTGGATTAAATGGTGGAAAACTTTTGGAAAACTTTTCCTTTTATCACTTGACCTTTTATTTAGAATATCATAAATTGAATAAGTATTAAATTGGATAATTATCTAGCGGAGGAACTAGATCAGACCAAGTGATTTTTTCACATTGCGAAAAAATTAGAGAAAATTTAATTTATAAAAATGGGAGAGAGAAATTTAATTTTGCCGTTCTTTGTTTGAACGGTTTTTGTTTACCCTGAGCTTGTCGAAGGACTTGTCCTGCTTGTCCTGAGTTCGTCGAAGGAAGCGAGCGAAGCGAGTCGAAGGGTTTGCCCTGAGTGGTTCGATAAACTCACCATAAACTCCGTCGAAGTGTTACATTTACATATATATATAAACGGCCAGGAAGTAATCTTTGCCGGCGTATCTAAAAAATTAGATGTGGCGGCAAGGGTTTCAACCCTGAAATATGTCCCGAACCGGAGGAGTTTCGGGCGACCTGACCCTTTTGGGTTTGGGGTATGATTCAGGGCGTAATTAATCCGTAGTTGAAAAATACTGCGGTGAGACCCTAACAAGGTCGAGCCACCGTGGGCTACACGGGAAATAAATTAAAAATAACTAACTCCGTTTAACTTGCTTTGGCAGGTTAACGGGGGAAAGAAAAAATACAAAATACACTATGAAAAAAATAATTTTAAGCTTAGCCATAATTGGCGCAGCTTCTGCAATAGCAGTGGGCGGAACCATTGCTTATTTCAGCGACACAGAGACCAGCACTGGCAACACTTTCACTGCTGGTAGCTTGGATTTAAGATTCCAAGTTGGGGGTGCGGCAGGACCATGGACAGATGTAAATGGTGCTCCTCTTTTTGATGGAGTGACTTTTCCTTTAGGAGATATGAAACCCGGTGATACTGGTGAAAAAACAGTAAGATTATGGGTTGATGATAACCCTTCTTGTGGAAAGGTTTCTATTGATGTAACTGAGGATTCAGATAATACTTGTACTACGCCCGAAGGAAAAGATGAAATGATGGGAAATCCTGATCTTCCCGGAACCGTCGCTGGTTGCGATGAGACAGGTGAGTTAAATGATAATGTTAGTTTCATTGTTTGGCTGGATCAAGGCGTTACTCCTGGATTTCAAGGCCCACAAGATCTTAGCGAATGTGATAACGATTACGTTGGTCAGTTTGAACCAATATTAACTTCAGGCACAATTACAGAAGATAAAGAGTATGGCATTGGAGAACTTCCAATAACCGAAGTAAATGCACAATGCTATGGTATTGCATATTGTTTTGGAACATGGAATCAAGATGGAACTTGTAACGGTGCTTTACTTGATAATAAAACACAATCAGATTCTTTCAATGCTGATTTAACTATTGATGCTTTACAGAAAAGAAATCAATTTGATAGCGGTTGTCCAACCGGAGATTGGCTACAAGATTAATTTTTTGAAAGGAGGAAAAAAATAAGTTATGAAAAAAATATTAATTAGCTTAAGTATTATTGGAGTAGTTGCTGCGATTGGAATTGGAGCAACGATTGCCTACTACAACGACACCGAGACATCCACAGGCAACATTTTAGTTGCAGGCACAATGGATTTGAAAGTTGACCATAAATACGCAATGTATGACGGAAACGAATGCGTAAAAGATTGCGTTGAGAATCCAAGCGTCAACCTCATCCAAAATGGAAGTTTTGAAGTGCCCGAAGTTACCGACCCTGCTAAATGGGAGATATTCCAATCTGGCGCATCGGGACTTATTTGGACCGTTGAGTGGGCAGGATCCCAAACAAGTTACGGCGGTTATGACAGGCCTGCCCCGGCTTTGGTTGAATATCATGAAGGAGTTCTTGGTAACGCCCAGGATGGCGACCAGTATGCAGAACTTGATTCTGACTGGTTCGGACCCAATCATCCTTTGAATGGCGAGCCAGCTTTGGTAAAAATTTATCAGAACATTCCTACCACTCCGGGTGCAAAGTATAAACTTCATTATTATTTTTCACCGCGTCCTAATACAGGCAGCGGAGAAAACATTCTTAATGTTGAGATAGATGATGTTTTGGCCCAGACAGTAGGTCCAGTTGCAGGAGGAGGAAGCATACTTTGGACAGAATATACTAAAGAATTTACTGCAACCAATGCTTCTACAAAAGTAGAATTTATTGGCGGCGGAACTGATAATTCCTTAGGCATATTTTTGGACAACGTTAGCGTTCATCCTTATAACTGCACCTACCAGATTACCGGCGGAACTTGCACTCTTTGGGACTTGAAAGATTTGGGACAGGGTGATTATTATTGGCATTATGGTGATGTTAAACCCGGAGATTACGGCGTAAATATCATCAGCTTGCACGCTTACAACAACGATGCATATGCTTGTATAATGACTCACGACATTGTTGATTTGGATAATACACTTGTAGATCCAGAGTTAGCATTGGGTGATACTTTAGCAACGGGTGAACTTTCGCCATTCATAAAAATATTTGCCTGGGAAGATATTAACCAAAATAATATTTATGATGACGGACCGAGCTCTATAATTGTTGGACCAAACGTTCCACTTACCACAGCAATAGGTAAGATTCCTCTTACAGCATCCAATACTAAATATGTTGGACTTGCTTGGTGTGCTGGGACACAGACAGTTGTTGGAAATATAATTTCCTGCGACGGTTCTTCAATGGGTAATATTGCCCAGACAGATTCATTCACTGCTTCAATTACAGCTTACGCAGAACAACAGAGAAATAATGAAAACTTTGTTTGTCCTAACTGGAATCAATCAATAAAACAGTAATACTTAACTCTCGAAACTTTTTAGACTGCCTCACGACTTGTGGACGTGAGACAGTCGCTAAAGGTTTTAATTTATTAAAAACCAAAAGGTCGAATTTTGGAGGGAATAAAAATATAATCGATAAATAAAAATTAAAAAATAACAATGAATAAAAAATTATTAATCAGTTTAAGCATAGTCGGAATAATTGCTGTTGTTGCTATTGGTGCAACGATTGCTTTATTCAATGACACAGAAACCAGTACTGGCAACATTTTAGTTGCAGGTTCGTTGGATTTGAAAGTTGACCATTTGAGACAAACTTATAACGGCGTAGATTGCAATACTTGTAATCTTACCCTTATAAGTGACCCAACTAATATTGTGGTCAAGAAAGATGGTTCATCCGTCACTCCTTATCCTGCAGTGTTTGTTGGAAGTACTCAACCTCCTATGTTTAGTGCTCCCAACTGGTTTCATTCTGCCTGGACAGCACAGAATGATTCTCAGCTTGCAGCTGCCGGAGCCAAGTGGATTTGGGAATCAGACCCAACTCAAGACGCAGATACCAGAGTTGATGTCACTTACACTTTTGAGAAAACATTTGAGTGGTATGGGCCGATTCTTTCGTCGGATTTGTTATTTGCTATTGGTTCCGACAATAGTATAGTGGTTAAACTTAATGGTGAAACAATCGCTACGAATCCAATGGAGCAAGGTTATCAGGAAGAACATATGCTTCATATTCCAGCGGCAGACGTTAATGACCATATAGTGCAGGGTACAAATGTTCTTACTTTTGAAGTTAAGAACTGGGCGTTAGCGGACGGCACTTATTGGAAAAATCCCGGAGGACTTATTTATAAATTTTTCATTAGCGGAAATTGTCAGGATAATTACTTTAAGAGTCACTGTCAACTTTGGGGCGAAAAAGATTTAGTGAATGAACATTTCTGGAATTTTGACGATGTGAAACCCGGAGACAGAGGAACAAATCTTATCAGCTTGCATGTTTATGACAACGATTCATGGGCTTGTTTGTTAGTTAACAATAAACAGGAACTTGAAAATACATGGTTGAATCCTGAAAAGAAAGCCGGAGATGTAACTGAGAATATGGGAGAGCTTTCACAGTTTATTAAAGTGTTCGGCTGGAACGATGCTGACCAAGACGGAGTATATGATGCTGGTGAAGCAACATTATTCCAAGGGTCATTAGCTAATCCGGTTGCAACACTTAAAATTGCTGATTCTACTCAATTACCGCAAATACCCGGCGATACGACAAAATATGTCGGCTTAGCTTGGTGTTTCGGAAATCAAATTGTGGACACAGTTAATGGTATAATCACTTGTGATGGTTCCGGAGTAAGCGATATTGCCCAAAGCGACCAGCTTATTGCCGACCTTACAGCTTATGCCGAGCAATGGAGAAACAACAGTAACTTTACTTGTGAAAGCCTTAATCCTCATCAGTTGGTAAACGGCGGTTTTGAAACAGGAGACACTACCGGTTGGACTGTAACAGGTCAAAACGCTGTAGTGGGTTCTTATGTGAGCGACCAAAACACTACTTATAATCCTGTAGAAGGAAATAAGTTTTTAGTTTTGACTGCAGGTCAGCAAAATGTCTATACAATCGCCAGTCAGCAAATTACATTATCTGCCGGAGAAAAACTTGAGGGATGGGCAGCTTTTGATGCCAAGGATTATCTTCCATTTGATGATGACGCCGCAGTGGTTGTCGTTAGCGGAGGTTCAATAACTCCATGGTCTGCAAGCGTTGCAGGAACCGGAAATTATGGCGAAACCCCTTGGACTCATTGGAGCTTTACAGCACCATCTGCCGGAGTTTACACTTTGGAATTGAAAGTAGAAAATGTTGGAGACGGTATATTGCCTAGCTCTGCTTTGTTTGATGCAAATGTAGTGACGCCTTAATATTTATTAATTAAAGCTTTTTAGACTGCCTCACAACTTGTGGATGTGGGACAGTCGCTAAAATCTTTATGAAAGCATTCAAAAATTTACCCTCCCACTTAAAATAATATGGAAGAATCAGAAAAAACAAAAAAACCTATTCTTCAAGAAATAAAAACAAATAAACGTTTCACCCGTTTAAGTGGGTGGGTTTATTACATATTTCTGATTTTTATAGTTTTGGTTGCAGGCTTGCTGATTGTTTCGGTTTTTCCGGTTACCGGAAATATTAAATTTATGATTGTGCAGTCAGGTTCAATGGCGCCCCAGATTAAAACCGGAAGCTTGGTGATGGTGAAACCGCTCCCTTCGGCAGGCTCAGGGCAAGCAGATTATAAAATCGGAGACGTGATTACTTTCGGGCCGGTGACAAAAACCAAAGCGCCGACCAGCCACAGAATTTTTGACATTAAAGTTAACGAAGGAAATGTTGTTTATATTACTAAAGGGGACGCCAATAATGCGCCTGACGCCAGAGAAGTCCAGAAAAAAGAAGTTTTAGGAAAGGTCGTTTTTTCAATCCCTTATTTAGGCTACGTGGTTAATTTCGCAAAACAGCCCATGGGATTCGCTTTGTTAATTATAGCTCCTGCCCTCGTGATTATTTTTGACGAAATCAAGAAAATAATACATGAAATTAAAAAGAATAAAGAAAAAAAAGCCCAAACTAATTAAGGCTGAAAGTAAAAGAAAGAAAAAGCCAAAGTTAGTTAAGGCGAAAACAAGGAAAAAGAAAGCCCTTCGACTGCGCTTCCTTCGACTGCGCTCAGGACAGGCAGGACGAGTCCTTCGGCTACGCTCGGGATCAGAATTTGCTTTTATCAAAAAGTTAATTCTGAAAATCTCAGCTTTATCGCTTATTGTGCTTTTGAATTGGAACGCCTTGTCTATCATCGGCGAAACTATTGCTTATTATAACGACACAGAGGATTCCAATGCTAATTTTTATCAAGCCGGAACTTTAGATTTTTATTTATCTTCGCCAACTCCGAATTTTATTCCCTTAGAAACCGTTGCTAATATGAAAGCCGGGGATACAATCACCCGGGAAATTAGCATTATTCAAGAAGCAAATACCAATCAATTTAAATATAATATCAAAACAGTCCAAGCCGGCGGAAATCTTGATTTTTGCAATCTTTTAAAATTAGAAGCCAAGCTAAATGGCGAAACAAAATACAGCGACGGCTTGATGAATTTAAATATAGACCCGTTAATTGTAATTGGCGACGACAAACAAGATGATTGGCTTTTCACCGTAACCTTGCCTTCAGATGTGATTTTTGTTCCCGGAGAAGTTTGCCAGGTAAAATTTGTTTTTGACGGCTCCCAGACGAGAAACGATTTAGCGTTTGGCCAGGGATTTAACGACACAGAAGAAATAAACAGTTCTTTTGCTGCCGGAGGAATAAAAATAAATAAAGTTTATTATGACGTGGACGCTGACCACGGTTTAGAGCCTGGCAACGAATTTATTGAGATATATAATCCTTTGGATAATCCGGTAGATATTTCCGGCTGGACAATTGAAGATAATTCTTCGACCGATGTCATTCCATCTTCCAGTCCTATTCCAGCCAAAGGATTTGCGATTATTACAGGCAGTGCTTCGACCTGGAGTTACTGGCAGATTCCGGATGATATAATAAAAATTGTTTTAGATGATGGCGCAATCGGGGACGGATTAGACAATGATTCGGACCGGGTAATTCTTAAGTTGCCCAGCGGAACAATAGATGATGCCGTGAGTTATGGCACTGACACTTTTGCCTTTGACCCGGCTTGTCCTGACGTTAACGAAGGCCATATGCTGGCGAGGATTCCAACCGGCCTTGATACAAACCAGGCCTCGGATTGGAAAGATTTAGGATTGCCTGAAATTACGGTAATCTGGCCTAATGGCGGAGAAGTTTTGTATGTCGGCCGAACTTATGATTTAAAATGGTCAGCCACTAATCCAAACGGCACTGACACTGATTTAACAATTGACCTTTGGTATTCTCGAGATTCAGGAGCTACTTGGGGGAAGATAGCAACAGGAACGGAAAATGACGGTACTTATGCCTGGAGAATACCTTTATATATAGGAGGCACTTATTATGTTGTTTCTCATACTGCCAGGATAAAAGCTGTGGCTTGGGGACCGGAGAACTTTATGGTGCAAGATTGGGATATGTCTGACGCTGATTTTTGTCCGCCAATAGATTATGAATTATTATTGCCTGAAGAAATAGAAGCTTTGAAAGCTATGGGATTGTTGCCTGAAGAAGGTTCTACCACTTCCGAGGAAATTTCCACTACCACAGAAGAATTTCCTACTACAACGGAAGGAATCGCCACTACTACGGAAGATTTAATAATCGAAGGAATTTTTGGTGGAGGCGGCGGCGGAACAGGAGTTTCCACTGATGATGGAACAATTGTTATCGAAGAAACATTGACCGAAGAAACATTGACCGAAGAAACACCAATAGAAGAATTACCGGCCGAGGAAACACCAATAGAAGAACCGCCAGTCATTGAAAATAATCCGACAGAAGAACAAATTTCAATAGACCAAACTCCGGCAATTGAACAGGAAGTGATTATGTCGCCCCAAGACAGCTCTTCAGTTCAAGGCAATCCGCCAGCTGGCGATCCGCCAACTGATGGAAGCACGGGCGGAGACAGTACAATAAGCCCGGAACCAGCTCCGAGCGCAGTTGAACCTCCGCCGGCAGCAGTTGTGGAAACAACGGGCGCTGCTCCTGAACCGAGCGCTGTTACAGAATAAATTTAAAAATGAACAAAGTTTATAAAACAATTTTATTAATTTCACTTATCGTTCTTGGAACAGGGATTTTAACAGTGAATTCAACTTATGCTCAACCTGCTGATCCTTTGGCAGTTGAATTTGAAAAAACGCCTTTGTTCAAAGAGGCGAACTTTTTGCCGGGCGAGGGAATTACCCGCTGGATAAAAGTAACCAACAACAGCGGAGAAAGCCGAGGAATTGCCATTGAAACAATAAATGAAAGCGACCCGGATAATTTTGCTTCCCAATTGAATTTAACAATCAAAGAAGGAGCAACTATTCTTTATAACAATACTTTGATTAACTTTTTTAACGCCGGACAATTTTATCTTTCTGATTTGGCTAATGGGGCTACAAAACAATATGACCTTACGATTGCTTTTGATTCCGCAAGCAATAATGATTATCAGGGAAAAGCATTGGGTTTTGATATTTTAATCGGATTTCAGGGAGAGGAAGGACAAGACGGAGATGGCAACGGCATAACGGAAGGTGGAGGCGGCGGAGGAGGCGGAGGCGGAACTTTGCCACAGGGTTTAACTATTTTGAGCGAATCAGTGGCTTCAACCAATCTTACCGGTTGTGAATCCTGCAGTATAACTATCAATTGGACTACAAATTATTTTTCTACCAGCCGGGTAGTTTATTCAAAAGCGAGCGAATCCCACAACTTTGATTTATATGCTTTAAATTATGGCTACGCAAATTCAAAAGAAGGAGACAACAGCTTGCTTGAAAAAGTAACCGCTCATTCCGTAACTATTACCGGGCTTTCTCCAAATACCACTTATTATTTCCGCTGCGAATCCCATGCTTCACCGTCATCAATTACCGGAGAATTTAATTTCACTACTGTGACCGCAGAAAATTGCGCTAACCAAAATACAGGCGGGAATCAAGAAGAAGGAGGAAATCCTCCAGCTGGCGGAAGTGAAACGCCCGGTCAACAAATTGCTTTGGGCGGAGAAACCGGAGGCAATCAAGGACCTGTCCCGAGCGAAGTCGAAGGGGGCGAGGGAAATGAGCTGACAGCAGGAAATGGCGGACAAGGAGAAGAAGAAGGGCAGGAAGGATTGGGAAATCAAGCTAATGAAGGTCTTAGAGCTTTTCTCTCAGGAGGATTAGCTTCTTTAATAGATGTACTGGGAAAATTTGGCAATAACTGGCTGATAATTTTACTTTTAATTATTATCTTATTTTTGTTGTTTTTATTATTTAAAAGAAGAAAAAAAGAAGAAAAATAAAATGCATTTTGATATAATAAAAAAGTCGCTTTTAGTGGCTTTTTTCTTAACAAAAAAGTAGGACATTTGGATAGGACAAATGCGATAAATTAATTCAAGTTTTATATTGACAGAACACAGAAAGTCAGTGTATAATTGCAACACAAGAATTGAATAAATAATTGGAACACAAATGACAGTTCTTTGAATTTTTGTGCCGGTTTATAATGCCTTTTTTTGATAAAAGGGAAGGCAGGAGGGAACCTACAATAAGAAATAATTTAACCGGTTGTTAAAAATTTTTTAACAGCTGGCTCAAGAATTCTTGGGTAAGAATTATTTGAACGCTTTTTCACAGGAAGTGTTTTTTGTGTTTCATAAAAGAAGTAAAAAAAGGCCGAAAGTCAGTTATAAAAAGTCGAAAAATAATTATTAAATTAAAGATATAAAAAAATGAAAATACTAAGTAAAAGAATTTTAGTCTTAATGTTTATCTTTTCGTTTGTGGGAAACCTCGCTTTTCCTGGTTTTAATTTTTCAAACAAGGCAGCTGAGGTATCGGCTTGCGTACCGGAAAATGTGCAGGTTTGCCATAGGACAGAAAGCTCTGAAAATCCCTGGGTAGAAATAGAAATTTCCATAGATGCTCTTAGCGCTCATTTAGCCCAGAATCAGGAAGATTTTGTAATAGAAGGAGGGGCTTTATGTCCGCCTCCTCCGCCTCCTCCTGTTTGCGGTAATCAAACATTAGAAGCAGGCGAGGAATGTGATGACGGAAATATTATTAATGGCGACGGTTGTTCGGCGAGCTGTACTATTGAACAACCTCAATGTATCGCCGAGGGTGAAAGCGGAGCAGTTGTTCCCGAGGGTCCCGAATGCTGCCAAGGTCTAACTCAAATAGGATGCGACCAGCCGGACTTGACCGGTGAATGTTCGGGCGAATGCGTAGGAGCTTTTTATTGTACAATGTGCGGAAATGGAGTTTGCGGTCTTGGAGAGAATAAATGTAATTGTCCTCAGGACTGCGGAGAAGTAATTATTTACGGTTACAAGGTTGTTTGCGACAGCGAACAATATTTACCCAACTGGGGCGACGGACAAGATGTTTCAATAATAACCGAGCAAGTTATCAATGATTTTGTCGCCCAAAATTCCCAATACTGCCATCTTGAATCAGGATGGGATTTTGAATGGGGCAGAAACGGCGAAGCCCAAAAGCAAAATGGCGACTATATTGGCTTTGCCCCGGACGGAAATGGATGGAATGATTTTGATAATCCTACCGGCGCTACTCCGGCCAAGGTCATTTTAAGTGAAGATGAGCTCAATGGTAACAATCAAATTTGGGTGAGAGAAGTTTTAAAACAAGGATATATTCCTTTTTCTAATCCTCCCGGAGATTTACAGAACAGCACAAGCGCGGAAATGTATTGTTATCAAGATGTATTAAATTACGACAACTACGATTATATTTTGAATCCGCAATTAGGAGAGGAATATTACTGCGTTGCTTTTAACGCTCTTGAAGAAACAGAGCCTTATTGCGAATTAGAATTGACCAAAACCGATAACATTGACCCCGTAGATGCGGGAGCTCAAATTGTTTATCACTTGAACTTAAAGAATACGGGAACTGCCAATTGTACCGGCGGCGGAGTCAGAGTAAAAGACGTTTTTGACCAAAATACAAGCTATGTCAGTTCCAGCAAAACTCCCGAAGAAGTAACCAGCACTTATATTAAATGGAATTTCGGAATTTTAACTCCGGGAGAAGAAGAAAATATTGACCTGACTATGCAAGTTTCACAAGATACTCAGTGCGGAACTATTCTGGAAAACAAAGCAAAATATTGGTCTGACCAGACCGGCTGGGGAGAGTTCGTGATAGAGCAAACAACGGTTGATTGTGATGACCAATTGACAATTTATGCTTCCAAAATAGTTTGTCAGTCCGAAACCGATTTGCCAAACTGGGGCGACGGCGGTCCAAACATTACAGCAAAAACCGCTCAGTCGTTTGTTGAGGGTAATCAAAACTGCCACTTAGCTTCAGGCTGGAATTTTGAATGGGCTTTTGCCGGAACACCTAATCCCGGAGACAATATTATAGGTCCCGCGGGTTCAGGATGGACAACTTTCGGTCCCACAGACAGCAACGGAATAGCGAGCGTAAATATTAGCACTACCAGCGGAGACAGAATATGGCTTCGTGAAATAATGAAACAAGGATATATTCCTTTTTCAGGAGACACAAGCGCTCCTCGAGATAACGTTGGCGCCGAGCTTTATTGCCACGAAGATGTTTTAAACTATGATAACTACGACTATATTTTGAATCCCCAGTTAGACGAAAGTTATTATTGCGTTGCTTTTAACGCTTTAACTCCGGTGGAGTCTTATTGCGGCGATGGAATATTGAATGGCGATGAACAATGTGATGACGGAAATATTATTGACGGAGACGGTTGTTCAGCCAGTTGCACTATTGAACTTCCGATCTGCGATCCGGAAGAAGAACTAATCGTTAACAACGGTTTTGAATTGCCTTTAGTTTCAACTCCTCAATTGTGGAATATTTTTGATTCAATTGCCGGAAATTGGACAGTTGAATGGAGAAACGATATTCCGGCCATTTGGAATGATGTTGCAAGGCCTGAACCGGCCCATCTTGAACTTCAGGCCGGAGTTAACGGTTGGCTTCCTTACGAAGGAATCCAATATGCCGAATTAGACACTGACTGGGATGGTCCAGCCGGAAGTTTGAGCAATGAGCCTGCTTCCGTAAAAATTTATCAGGACATCTCAACCATTCCCGGAGAAAATTATAATCTTAGTTTTTATTTTTCGCCAAGACCAAGCACCGCTCAAGGCGATAATGTTCTTGAAGTTAAATGGAATGGAAATATTTTAGACACTATTTCTCAAGCAGGTTCTTCAAATAATAATTGGTCTCAACGTGTTTATAGTTTCACTGCCAATACCAGCACTACCCGTTTAGAATTTGCTGATTTGGGAGTAGCCAATTCATTAGGTACTTTTGTTGATAGCGTAAGTCTGAGATGCCAACCCTATGTTGAGCCCGGCACCAGCACTCTCATTGTCATCGACCACGTTATCGGCGGAACAGCTACCTCGGGTGATTTTACAGTTTATGTTACAGGAACTAATACCTCTCCGGCATCATTTCCCGGCGAAGATGTTTCCGGTACTTACGTAGTACTTGATCCGGGCGCTTATAGCGTAAGCCAATCTAATAATTCGAACTATATTACTTCGTTTTCTGCCGATTGTTCGAGCACAATTATGGCAGGGGAGACAAAAACTTGTACAATAATTAATATTTACAAGGAACAACCCGAAATTAGCACTCTTATTGTTATTGACCACGTTATTGGCGGAAGCGCCACTTCAGGAGCTTTTACAGTTTCTGTAGCAGGAAACAGTCCTGTTCCTACTTCATTTCCAGGACAAGAAGCTCCAGGCACTCCGGTGATTCTTGGTTCAGGTTCTTACAGTGTAAACCAGTCCAGTCTTTCGAATTATACCACCTCATATTCTGATAACTGCTCGAGCACAATTCTGGCAGGGGAGACAAAAACTTGTACCATAACCAATAATTATCATTGCATACCGATTAAAACTTGTTCTCAATTAGAATGCAACCAAACCGATAGTTGCGGAAACTATTGCGGCGGTTGCGGCGGCTGCATTGGCCCAAACTGCGGCGGTTCGCCTTTTTGCGGCGACGGGATAGTAAATGGAAGCGAACAGTGTGATAAAAGCGCCGGGGTTACAGAGGGTTACACTTGTACCGCGTCTTGCATCTTAGAAAAAAATATATGCAATATGGATTTAAACGTAATGATGGTTATGGATGTGTCAGGCAGCATGGGATACGACAGCCCGACAAGATTGTCTATGGCTAAAACTGCAGCTAACAGTTTCATTGATAATTTAAGAAGTGGCGACCAGTCCGGATTAGTTTCATTCAGCTGGACATCTGCTTTGAATAAAAAATTATCAAACGACCATGCATCTACCAAGTCTATTATTGCCGGATTAGTTGCAAGCGGTGCTACTAACATAGGAGAGGCAATTGATAAGGCCAATAAGGAATTAATATCAGCTACTGCTTCTCCGAGCATAGCCAGAATAGAAATTCTTTTGACTGACGGAAGAGCTAATCAGCCGAATGGCAACGGTTCTAATGAAAATCCGGCTGACATAGCCCTGGCTTTGGCTAAGTCTTTGGAAGCTGCTGAAAATGGAATTATGATATTTACCATTGGATTAGGGAGCGATGTAAATACAAAAATGCTTTCTAATATGGCGAAGAACACGGGCGGCAAATATTATTTTGCTCCTACAGGCAACGATTTAAACGGAATATTTAATCAAATAGCTTCCGAGACCTGCAAAGACAGTTCTGCCACTACTTCTGCTTTTATAGAGCCTCCTATTTCCATATTTAATGCAAGACTTGGCGATATTTCGAGCACAGGAGTCACTGTTTCTTGGTACACGAATATTCCGGCTACCAGCAGGGTAGTTTACGGAGAACAAAGAGTTTCAACTCCCGGAGAATCGCCGACTTATGGATATAATTTTTCGACGGAGGAACAAGACATAGAAAATAAGGTTATTTTTCATTCCGTGATAATAACCGGCTTGGCTCCCGATAAAACTTATTACTGGAGGCCTATTTCACGAGGCTCACCGGAAGTTTTAGGTGAAGAAGAATTAATTTTTGTCACAGAGCCTTTAATTCCCGGTCCTGTTCTTGAAGAAGAACAGCCTGTTGTAGAAATTGAAGAGGGTTCAGCAGAAGGAACATCAACTGAAATTTCCCAAGGCCAAGCCCAAGGACAACAAGAAGAACATAATACTTCGTCTCCGGAACGCCAAAAATTTCTTGGTTTTCTTTCAAAGGGCCTGGCTTCAGTATTTAACACTATAGGAAAAACTAATTTATTGATTGTTTCAATTATAGTGATTTTATTTGTACTATATTTTATTTCTGAGAAGAGAAAAAAAGCCAAAAAATAGACAGCAGTTGTTTGAGAAGAAAGATTGCCTAAAAGGCAATCTTTCTATTATAATAGAGCCATTGTTTGATTAAAAATTAATTTTGTAATTTATGTTGATACTTAACCAAAAAGAAGTTAAAGATTTGCTTCCTTTGTCGGAAATCGGGCAAGTGATAGATTGTACGGAAAAAGCTTTTTTAGATTACGCAAAGGGAAAAGTGCAGATGCCTCCAAAAAGCTATTTATATTTTAAACAGTACAATGGCGACCTTCGGATAATGCCGGCCTTTGCCACTGATTTGGATATGGCAGGCACTAAGATCGTGAGCGTTCATCCGGAAAATTCTAAAAAAGGATTGCCAACAGTAATGGCGGTCATTATTTTAAACGATTCCAAGACCGGTTTCCCTTTGGCTTTAATGGACGGAACTTATATCACCGGAATGAGAACCGGCGCTGCGGGAGCAATAGCTGTCAAATATTTAGCCAGAAAAGAAGCCAAAACCTTAGGCGTGGCGGGAGCGGGCAAACAAGCCTTATTTCAAATCGTCGCTATTTCAAAAGTCAGGCCGATAGAAAAAGTTTTTGTTTGCGACCTTAGCCAAAAGAATATAACAAACCTTGCCAATTCGCTTTTGGAAATAGGAATTAAAATAGAGAAAGCTTCAATTGAGGAAGTGGCAAGGCAGGATATTTTAGTTACCACTACTCCTTCGGAAAAACCGATTATTAAGCGAGAATGGATAATGCCCGGCACTCATATTAACGCTATCGGAGCTGATGCTGCCGGCAAAGAGGAGCTGGACCCGGAAATTTTAAAAACAGCCAAAGTGGTGATTGACGATTGGGCTCAGGCCAGCCACTCCGGGGAAATCAACGTGCCTTTTAATAAAGGCATAATAGCAAAAGAAGATATTTATTCTTCTTTGGGAAAAATCGTGAACTCCGAAAAAATCGGCCGGGAAAATGACGAAGAAATTACTGTTTTTGACTCAACGGGCCTGGCTATCCAGGATTTATTCGCCGCTCATCTTGTTTATTGTAAAGCCAGAGAGAAATATATTGGCAAAGAAGTGGATTTGCAGCTTTTTAGTTGAAGTATTCTCAAAAATCAGCTAATCTGGTATCATAAATTATTCATCTATGAAGAAATTAATTTTATTTGCTTTAATTTTCTGTTTTTTGTTGGCTAATTTTAATTTGGCTCTGGCTCAAGGAAAGAAAGCCGAGGTTAATTTTTTCTATAGTTCAACCTGTCCTCATTGCGCCGCAGAAGAGAAATTTTTGGAGACCTTGAAGCAAAAATATCCGGGAATCGAAATAAAATCTTATGAAGTGGTTCACAACCCCGAGAACAAAAAAGTTTTAGAGGATTTTTACCAGAAATATAATGTTCCTGACAATGAAAAAGGATATGTGCCCGTAACTTTTACTCCAACTAAATATTTTGTCGGATTTAACGACCAGACAGGCAAGGACATTGAAACTTGCTTAATGGAATGTTTAGGTATGAATGGGGGTTCTTCTAAAACCATTAAAGTTCCTTTTCTGGGAGAAGTTGATGCTTCCAAGGTTTCTTTGCCGGTTTTAACTGTGGTTTTGGGAACTTTGGACGGGTTTAATCCCTGCGCGATGTGGGTTTTGGTGATGCTGATTTCTCTTTTGCTTGCAAGCAAATCTCGCAAGAAAATTGCCTTGATAGGCGGGATATTTATTTTTGCCGAAGGACTTCTTTATTTTCTTTTTATGACCGCCTGGCTTAACGCCTTTTTATTTATTCAATATGTTACAATCACCCGAATGCTTATAGGAGTTTTCGGAATTGGTTTTGGCGTTTTGAGAATAAAGGACTTTTTTACCTGGAAGCCGGCGACCTGCAAAGTTGTGGGGGATTCAGGCAAGGAAAAGCTTTTTAATAAAATTAATAAAGTTTTAATGCCAAAAGCCCTGCCGGCCACGATTTTGGGAGTCATTGCCTTGGCTTTCGGGGTGAATATGATAGAATTTTTCTGCTCAGCTGGTTTTCCGGTGGTGTTTACCCGCGTTTTAACGCTTCAGAATATCGGAACTCTCCAATATTACCTTTATATGTTTTTTTATAATATATTCTATATGCTGGACGATTTTATAGTTTTCGGCTTCGCTTTCTTCACCTTGAGGCATTTTGACTTCTCGGATAAGTATAATAAGTATTCAACTTTGATTGCCGGCGTCCTTATGCTTATTCTGGGAATTTTATTGATTTTCAAGCCGAATTTCCTGACATTCGGGTAAAATGGGCTAGCTTGTGGATAATTGCTTTATTCTTTGCTTAAATTAAGGTAAAATCATACAAAGCTTTAAAAAGGTCGTACTCTTAAATAATTTTTCAAAATTTATATGGCAGAAGCATATTGCGTAAAGTGTAAGAAAAAAAAGGAGATAAAGAACGAGAAAGAAGTGAGCGTGGGCGGAAAGGGCGGCACAAAAAGAAGAGCCGCAACCGGAACTTGCCCTGACTGTGGAACAAAAATGTTCAAATTCCTTCCCAGTAAAAAATAATTTTTCAGGAGAAGAATTGTTTAATTTCTTTTTTAAAAAAGAAAAAAATCACTCTAGCGGAGAACCAACAGGCTCTCCGCTGCGTTTTTGTGGTAGAATAAAATATTATGAACAAAAAAATATCCACTCCATTAGCCATTGGTATTATATTAATCCTATCTGTTGCGTTAGGCAGTTTTACTTTTTTGCAGCATAAAAGAGAAATAGATACAAAGATAGGAGAAATTATATCGTTGACGATTCAGACTTTAGACAAAAAAGCAAAAGAAAGATGTTTTGCTCGTTGTTCATTTACCAATGAAAAAGCAGTTATTTGGACAGAATCTGATGAAGAAACTGATCCAAGAGAATCTAAAGATAATCTTTATTTAATGATAATACCAGAAAAAAGAACCATTAAAGTCACCAAAGAACCAGCTATAATTTTAAGTAAATTCTTGTCGGAAGATAAAATAGTTTGGGTAGAAAGTCGAGACAATCGTAAAGAATGGAAAATGTACTTTTATGATATAAACACAGAAAAACAAGAAGAATTAATATCCATAAGGGCTAGAGAATACCGTGCGCATAAAGATAAAATAATAATTAAAAAAATAATTGACGATTTTAATCCAAATCAGGAATTAGTTCTCTTTGATATAAATACCAAGAAAATGAAGCCATTGCTTAAAACTTCGACGGGTTACAGTTGTTTTGTCGGCAGAAAGAATAAAGTTATCTTTCGAGAAGATAGAAAATTTTATCTTTATGATATAGAGACAGATAAAAAAGAAGCCTTACCTGAAGAGTTAAATGGATCAGCCACTTGTCTTGAAATCTATGATAATAATATAGTTTATTCTAAGGTTTTTAACGTTGAGGAAAAACAGACAGAGCCAATTGAGGCGGGGAATATTATAATTTATCCATCTGAAAGATTTGGTATGGAACCAGAATCGTACATTGACATAGATAATCGCAATGGAACAGTAAAACTTTTTTTATATAATTTATTAAATAAAGAAACAAAAGAATTAAAAGAAATAACCGTTCCCAAGGTTATATTAGGTTCTTTTATGAACATGGGAGTCTCCGATATAAGAATAATAAAAAATGAAGTTAAATATTTAACAAAAATTAATAAATGGATTGGTCCCGATATTGATGATTCTATTGTGAAATGTTTAGTTATTGATATAGATACAAAAAAAGAGAAAGACATTACGTGTAAAGGTGGTATTTTATCTTGGCGGTGATGTCGACTGTCTTTTTATTTAATTATTATGATAAAAAATTAAAACTATGCTCAAACAAAAAATCTCAACTCCATTAGCCATTGGTATTATATTAATCCTATCCGTTGCATTGGCTAGTTTTACTATTTTACAGTATTCAGAGACGCAGAAAGAACTAGCAATTAAGTTTCCAGAAATAAAGATTCCGGAGAAAAAATGTTCTGATAAAAATCGTGATTTATGTAATAAGAGTTGTAATTCTGATGGGGATTGCAAATATACTTGTGGCTGTGCTTGTGTATCAAAAGATGAAAAATGTTCAACAAATATTATTTGCAAAATGCCTGTTAATCCTAATTGTAAATGTGTTGAGAATAAATGTGAGTTTGTTTGGCCCCAAAACGAAACCGCCAGCTCGTCCTCCGAAGCTTTAGCTACGAAGGGCTGGCAGACTTACAGGAATGAGGAGTATGGGTTTGAAGTGAAGTATCCACCGGAATGGAAAACAACATCTGAATTTCCAGGAAGATTAGGTCCTGGCCAGATCGAATTCATTGAAGGGATTAATCCTCAATCTTTTATTTTTGCTCCAAACAGCAAAGACCTTATTAAAAATGAAGCAGATGTGATTTTCTATGTGGCACCAGGAGGATATTTTAATTGTTCAAGTTATACGAATTTTTCTAACAATAGTGTTAATGAGTTTTTGAAACAAAATATTGCTGAAGACGAAATTGAATTTTGCAAATCAAATATTTATTTTCGTTTTTCTGTAACTACGCCTCAAAAGGAAATCTTCAATCAAATGCTTTCCACTTTTAAGTTTATTGATTAAAAAAATAAATGATTTCCGAAAAAATTAAAAAACTTATCCCGGTTTTGATTGGGATTTTATTTTTAGCTAATTTTTTGACCTGGCTCGCGATTTTTGATTTTAGCCAGCCTCAAATGCTTGAGGTTTCTTTTTTTGATGTAGGACAAGGGGACAGTGTTTTTATTGAGACACCCCAAGGGCATCAGATTTTAATTGACGGCGGGCCGGACTCCACGGTCTTGGAAAAGCTGGGGAATGAAATGCCTTTTTGGGATAGGACAATTGATTTGGTAATTTTGACCCATCCTGATTTTGACCACGTTTCAGGACTCATTGAAATTTTAAAGAGTTATAAGGTGGAAAATATTTTGTGGACAGGAGTTATCAGCGAAGGGCCAGAATATCAAGAATGGAAAACGGCCTTAGGAAAAGAGAACGCCAGAGTGGTGATGGCTCAAGCCGGCGAGAAAATTATAGCTGACGGAGCAGTTTTTGAAGTTTTATATCCCTTTGAAAGCTTGGAGGGACAGGAACCGAAAAGCTTGAACAATTCTTCAATTGTCATGAGATTGGATTTTGGCGAGCAATCATTTTTATTTACCGGTGATATTTATAAATCCGTGGAAAATGAAATTTTACAGGAAGGGGAGAACTTAAAATCCGATTTTCTGAAAGTGGCGCATCATGGCAGCAAAAATTCCAGCGCTCCCAAATTTATCGAAAAAGTTTCACCGAAAGTGGCAATTATTCAGGTGGGCAAAGACAATAAATACGGACATCCGGCTACGGAAACTTTGGAAACCTTGGAAGAATATGGTATAAAAAATATTATGAGAACCGACCTTGAAGGCGACATTAAAATAATAAGCAATGGAATTGATTATCAAATAAATAATTAATTAACTTTATGAAATTTCCTATTTTCAAAACCAAACTGGAGGGACAAAAAAAACGATTTGATTTAAACGACCCAAAAGAGCGCCAAAAATATTTTGAGTTGAAAGCCGGGCCGGAAATTAAAAAACTGAGAGAGTATTTGAAAAAGAATACTTTTATCGCTTATTTATTGGGCAAGAAAAATTCAGGCAAGGGGACATATGCCAAGATGTTTGGAGAAATAGTAAGTCCGGACAAGGTGGCTCATGTATCCATTGGAGACGTGGTGAGGCAGATTCACGAGGAAGCGATTACTGATGAAAAGAAAAAAGAGGAGTTGATTAAATGGTTAAAACAAGATTATCGGGGTTATATTTCTCTTGAGGAGACCCTGGAAGCGATGATGAACCGCGACACCAAGACTTTACTGCCAACCGAGTTCATTTTGTCTTTGGTAAAAAGAGAAATCAGTAAAATGCCCAGAAAAGCCCTTTTTGTTGATGGTTTTCCGAGGGGATTGGACCAGATATCTTATTCTTTGTTTTTCAGGGAGCTGATTAACTACCGGCAGGACCCGGATGTTTTTGTTTTAATTGATGTTCCGGAAGCGGTAATTAATGAGAGAATAAAATACAGGAGGATTTGTCCGGTTTGCAAAACCTCAAGAAACCATAAATTACTGCCCACTTCCAAAATAGGATTTGATAAAACCACAAAAGAATTTTATTTAATGTGCGATAACCCTGCTTGCAAGAAAGTGAAAATGGTGATGAAAGAAGGGGACCAGCTGGGGATTGAGCCAATAAGGGCCAGGTTGAAGCTTGACCAAGAATTAATTGAAAAAGCATTTAATCTTTATGGCATTCCCAAGGTTATTTTAAGGAATTCAATTCCCGTGAAAGAGGCAAAAGATTTTGTTGATGATTATGAGGTAACTCCGGAATTTGGATATGAAATGTCCGGTAAGAAAATAAAAGTAATTGAAAAACCTTGGCAGGTTAACGACGACGAAGGCATTCCTGCTTATAGTTTAATGCCACCACCGGTTGTTGTTTCAATGATTAAACAGTTAGTGGAGATACTGGGATTGTAGTCATTTGAGATAATTGCCTCAAGTAACACGCCATCAGCCAAAAAAAACAACCCCTTGACGCGGGTTGTTAAACTCTTAAAATAAGATAGAGTCCTGTTTAAATTCCTTTAGCTAGATTCTGCAACAAAAACTTTTATTAGGGAGTTCAAAATTTTTCACCGCCTTGGCGGTGAAGTGTGAACACCCACTTGAATTATTTTACAGAAATCCTCTAAGGGAAAAACGGGACTCGTTAATTACACTCTTTAAAAAGAGTGGTTTTATTTTCTAAGAGGTAAGCTTAATTTCTTCAATTATAGATTTCCAGTCAAGGTCTCCCGAATTGATTTCATTCCAGAGAGAATAGCGGTCTTGCCTTATTTGGGAAAGGTCTTTTAACCATTCGGGGTCAAAGTTAGTATCTTTTAAAGGTTCTATGGCAAATTCAAGAAGATTTTCTTTTTTCATTTCTTCAACCACGACTTCAAATAAATTTTTAGAGTCAAATCTTAATTTTTTGAAGTTATCTGAAAACTTCGAATATATTTTAGCTGAAATTAAAGTACCGGCTCCCGCTAATTGGCCGTGGAGATAGATATCGGGAATTTTTTCAGCGAACAATCTTTCAAAATGGTGTTCGGAGCCCGAACAATACCTTGAAGTTTTTTCCATGGCCAAGCCGGAAATTATCAGGCCGTAAGCCAAGTGTTTTTCTTTTTCCACGTGAATTAGTTTTGTGGCTTGAAAACTTAAGTATTTATAAAGGTCTTCAAATTTTTCTCCTTTTCTTTCGGCCAAGCTTATATCCTGAAGGGCAATCAAGTTGGAGAGCAAATCGCAAATGCCTGATTTTCTTAAATTTCCCGAATTTCTCCATAAATTTAAAGGAATAATCAGATCCGAAGGATAAACCGCTGTCATTGTTTCTCTTTTGTTTCCGGAATATAAGGAACAGTTTTTGGAGATTAAGCCATCATGGGAGGGAGCGGTAGGGAAGGAGATTAGTCTTATTTTTAAGTCCGCTGCCACTTTTTTTGCCACATCAATTGCTTTTCCGCCGCCGATTCCTACGATTTCCCGCGTTCCGATATCTCTCATTTCCGCTTTAACTTTTTCCACGGTTTCAAGGTCAGCTTTATTAACTATGTGGAAAAAAATAAATCCTGCTTCTTTAAGCAAGTTAATATTAAAATCACTGTTATTAGTGATGATTTCTTTTCTTTTAATTTTCTTTAGGGCTTTTTTCTCGTCCTTAAACAATCCTAATTTTATTCTTCTTTCCTTAAGGAGTTTGTGGATTCTAAGAAGAAGTTGAATTTCCATAAAAAGTCGGGGCAGTGGGAGTCGAACCCACTGTCGCGCCCACCCCAAGGGCGAATGTTGCCGATACACTATGCCCCGCGCTGAAATAAAAATTATTTGTTTTTAGCGGTTTTTTTAATGCATCGGGTACAAGCTAAAACTTTTTTTCCACTGGTAAGGCGAGTCCATTGAAGATTGGGATGTTTCCTCGAATTCTTGGTGGGATTGTATTTACTTCTGGATTTTACTATTTTTCCCACCACTGAACCGCCCTTATCACAAATTTGGCAAATTCTAGACATATAAAATAATATATCTTTTTTGAAATGACTTGGCAAGGGTTGTAATCTTTGCTATCATTTTATATATCAGTTAAATATCAAATATGATTTTTGTTATTTTTTCTTTTGTTATCTTAATTTTGTCGGTTGTGATTCACGAAGTCGCCCACGGAGCAGTGGCTGATTATTTGGGAGACCCTACGGCAAAAATGGCGGGGCGTCTCAGCTTGAATCCCGTAAAACACTTAGACCCGATGGGTTCAGTTTTCATTCCCCTGATTTTACTTATTTTTCAGAGCCCCGTGCTTTTTGGTTGGGCAAAACCGGTTCCGATAAATCCGGCAAACTTTATTGATAAAAAATACGGCGAAGCGAAAGTGGCTTTGGCCGGGCCTGCTGCCAATTTTATTCTTGCTTTCGTTTTCGGAATGATTTTGAGATTTGCGCCTTTAACGTTCGGACTTTATAATCTTTTCAGTTACGTTGTTTTTATAAATTTGGTTTTATTTTTATTTAATTTGATTCCCATTCCTCCCTTGGACGGTTCCCATCTTTTATTCACTTTTTTGCCGGAATCCGCGATAACCAGAGAAATCAGAATTTTTTTAACGCAGTATCAATTTTTCATTTTAATTTTTGTTGTTTTTGTTCTTTTCCGATTTTTGGGCCCCTTAATTTCCCTAATTTATAAATTACTCGTAGGGATGCCTATAATTTTTTAAAAAAAACTATTGACACCTTTGGTTTTTTTTGATAATTTAAAACTCAAGCGCTAAACGCTTGATTAATTTTGTAATTATACTATGTCGACTATTCATCAATTAATTAAAAATCCGAGAAAATCAATCAAAAAGCTTCAAGCGAGCAGAGCTTTAAAGTTCGGTTTTAACGTTTTAAAAAATAGAAAAATAAAATATTTAGCTCCCTTTAAAAGAGGAGTTTGTATTAAGGTTTCAACCGTGACCCCAAAGAAACCGAATTCCGCTTTGAGAAAAGTGGCAAGGGTAAGATTAAGTAATGGCAAAGAAGTAACTGCTTACATCGGCGGGGAGGGACATAATCTGCAGGAACACGCGATTGTTTTAATAAGAGGCGGAAGGGTTAAGGATTTGCCCGGAGTAAGATATCACATTGTGCGGGGCGTTTTGGACACCGCCGGAGTCGAAGGCCGAAAACAGCAAAGATCAAAATACGGAGCTAAAAGACCTAAATCCGAATAAAATATGGCAAAGATTAAAAAAAGAACAATCCAACCTGATTACATCCACAACAGCGTGAGCGTGGCGGTTTTTATTAATAAGGTGATGAAAAAGGGAAAAAAAACTACCGCCGAAAAAATTGTTTACGATGCTTTCGATGAGATTAAAAAGAAAAACAAAGAACCTCTTCTGGTTTTTGAAGAGGCTTTAAAAAATGCCACTCCCTTGGTTGAAGTCAGGCCAAAAAGAGTCGGAGGCGCAACCTATCAGGTGCCCGTTCCCGTGGAAAGAGAAAGGGCTTTGACTTTAGCTACCAGATGGATTATTGATGCGGCAAGGTCAAAAAAAGGAAAAGGAATGGCGAAAAAATTAGCCGAAGAAATAATGGCCTCCGCTGAAAATACCGGAAAAGCCATAAAAAAGAAAGAAGACACTCACCGCATGGCTGAAGCTAACCGAGCTTTTGCCCGTTTTAATTGGTAAATAGACGGCTCGTTGTAAATTTCAAAGTCATCGACCTTCAAAATCCCAGCGAGATTTTGAGGTCTGCGTTCTCGTCCCGCCATTCCGATTTAATCGGAAACCGTACTGGTAGGACTCCGAAAGCTGCCTTTGAAATTCATACCTCGCCTAAAAGTTTATTCATAAATTAAAATTAGATATTAGTTTTTTTTATTTTATGCCGAGACAATATCCAATAGAAAGATATAGAGACATCGGAATCATAGCTCACATTGACGCCGGCAAAACAACGGTCAGTGAGCGAATTTTGTTTTACACCGGAATTTCCCATAAAATTGGAGAAGTTCATGAAGGAGAAGCAATTATGGACTGGATGATTCAGGAAAGAGAACGGGGAATAACCATTACTTCCGCCGCCACCACTTGTTTCTGGACTCCCGGCGAAACCAAAGCTGTTAAGGGAAGGGAATACAGGATTAATATTATAGACACTCCCGGCCACATTGATTTTACCGTTGAAGTTCAAAGGTCTTTAAGAGTTTTGGACGGAGCGGTTGTTGTTTTTGACGGAGTAGCCGGAGTGGAACCGCAATCGGAAACAGTTTGGCGTCAAGCTGATAAATATTCCGTTCCTCGAATTTGTTTTATTAATAAAATGGACCGGATGGGGGCTGATTTTAAAAAAGACATGGAATCCATTTGGTTTAAGCTTTCTCCCAATGCCATGGCCGTTCAAATTCCAATCGGCGAGGAAGAGAAATTTGAAGGGGTGATTGATTTATTAAAAATGAAAGCAATAACATCTAAGGGGGAGAGCGGAGAAGAACTAATCGAAGAAGAACTTTCCCAGGATTTATTGGAAACGGCCAAAGAATGGCGGAAAAAATTACTGGACAAAGTGGTTGCTGAAGATGAGTTTTTATTGGAAAAATATTTGGCGGGCGAAGAACCTTCGGTTGAAGAAATAAAAAAAGTCATCAGAAAATCGGTTTGCAGCTATAAGATTATTCCGGTTTTCGTCGGCTCGGCTTTAAAAAACAAGGGAATTCAGCCCTTATTGGACGGAATTTGCGAATATTTGCCCTCACCTATTGATTTGCCGCCAATAAAGGGAATTGACCCCAGAACCGGCAAAGAAGTTGAAAGAAATCCCTTAGACCAAGAGCCTTTTTCCGCTCTGGCTTTTAAAGTGGCTTCCGACCCTTATGTCGGAACTTTAACTTATTTTCGAGTTTATTCCGGTTCATTGCAAAAAGGTTCTTATTTATTAAATTCTAATACCAACGAAAAGGAAAGAATCGGCCGGATTTTAAGAATGCATGCCCAGCATCGGGAAGAAGTGGACTCTCTCTATGCCGGTGATATTGCCGCTACCGTTGGTTTGAAAAAAACTTCCACCGGGAACACTCTTTGCGATGAATCGAATCCGGTGGTTTTGGAACAAATGGTTTTTCCGGAACCGGTTATTTCCATCAGGATTGAACCTAAAACCAAAGCTGACCAGGAAAGAATGGGCTTGGCTTTGAGAAAATTATCCGAAGAAGACCCGACTTTTAAAGTAAAATCCGACCACGACACAGGAGAAACTATTATTTCCGGCATGGGAGAATTGCACTTGGATGTTATTGCCGACAGAATGAAAAGAGAGTTCAATGTTGAAGCTAACGTGGGTAGGCCGCAAGTGGCTTATAAAGAAACAATAAACGATTCCGCGGAGGCCGAGGGAAAATATATCAAACAGTCGGGAGGCCGGGGCCAATACGGACACGTTTGGTTAAAGGTAAAGCCTAAAGCAAGGGGAGAGGGTTTTGAATTTATTGATGACATTAAGGGAGGAGTAATTCCCAGAGAATTTATTCCGGCAACTGAAAAAGGAATAAAAGAGGCGATGGGTAAGGGAGTGGTGGCCGGTTATCCCATGGTGGACATAGAGGTGACTCTTTACGACGGCTCCTTCCACGAAGTGGACTCTTCGGAAATTGCTTTTAAAATCGCAGGCTCCATGGCGTTTCAATCAGCATGCAGAAAAGCAAAGCCAGTTTTATTGGAGCCTTTAATGAAATTGGAGGTGGTAATACCTGCTGAATTTTTTGGCGACACTATCGGCGACCTAAATTCAAGAAGAGGCAGTATTGATGAGACAAAAGATAGGTTAAATTTAAAAGTTATAGATGCTAAAGTGCCATTATCAGAAATGTTTGGATATGTCACTGCTTTAAGATCATTGACTGAAGGCCGAGGAACATCTACAATGGAATTTGACCATTATGAACAAGTGCCTCAGAATATTGCCCAAGAGATAATTGAAGGAAAAAGACGATAAAAGGGTTGACTTTATCTTTGAATTTTTGTAATATATAAATTATTAAAATTAAAATTAATAAATAATAATAAATAATAAAAAATCACGCAGTGAACTGTTTAAGTAATTAAATTTTTTAGTTATTCAGACAGTTGATTGCAACAAAAAACATGGTAGAAAAAGCAAAATTTGATAGAACAAAGCCTCACTTAAATATAGGAACTATCGGCCACGTTGACCACGGTAAAACCACTCTTACAGCGGCAATTCTTAAAGTTTTAAAACTTAAAGGATTTAAAGCTTCTGAAAAGGGAATTAATGAAATTGACTCAGCCCCGGAAGAAAAAGCCCGAGGATTGACCATTAATATTTGCCACGTAGAGTACGAGACCGAAAAACGCCATTATGCTCATATTGATTGTCCGGGACACGCTGATTATATTAAAAATATGATTACCGGCGCCGCCCAGATGGATGGTGCTATTTTAGTGGTGTCAGCTCCTGACGGACCGATGCCTCAAACCAGAGAACATATTTTATTGGCCCGCCAAGTCGGCTTGCCTTGTTTGGTGGTATTTTTAAATAAATGCGACGCGGTAGACGACCCGGAAATTATTAATTTGGTGGAATCGGAAGTAAGGGAGCTTTTGAAGAAATATGAATTTCCCGGAGACGAGATTCCGATTATCAGGGGTTCTGCTGTAAAAGCTTTAGAAGTTAAATCAGCCGATGACCCTGACGCCAAACCGATTTTGGACTTAGCCAAAGCTTTGGATGATTATATTCCTGAACCCAAAAGAGAAATTGATAAGCCATTTTTGATGTCGGTTGAGGATGTTTTTTCTATTGCCGGAAGAGGGACAGTGGCTACAGGTAGAATTGAAAAAGGAATAATTAAGTCCGGAGAAGATGTTGAAATAGTCGGCATTCGCCCGACCCAAAAAACAACGGTAGTTAGCGTTGAAATGTTTAATAAATCTTTGGACGAAGGGAGAGCCGGAGATAACGTTGGAATTTTGTTAAGAGGAACAAAAAAAGAAGATATTGAGAGAGGGCAGGTATTAGCTAAACCGGGTTCCATAACTCCCCATACCGAGTTCGATGCTGAAGTTTATATTTTAACAAAGGAAGAAGGAGGCCGTCATACTCCGTTTTTTACAGGTTATAAGCCCCAGTTTTACGTAAGAACGACCGATGTGACCGGGGACGTTACTTTAGCTGCCGGCGCCGAAATGGTGATGCCCGGAGATACGGCCAATGTAAGCGTCAAGTTGATTGCCCCGGTAGCCATGCAAGAATTACAAAGATTTGCCATCAGAGAAGGAGGCAAAACCGTGGGATCCGGAGTAGTGACTAAGATAAAAAAGTAAGGACATGTCTTTTATCAAAGACAGAACCTTGAATATATGCCCAAAGGCATATGATAAAATAAATAAGACGAGATAAAGCTAAAAGATGATTTCCAAGAAGAATACCGTGACTTCTAAGAAGAAAGTCATTGAAAAAGAATTAAAGGAAAAAGAGATTGAAGGAGAAAGACCTAAACTTAGGGTTAAGCTTAGAGCTTATGACCATAAGATTATTGATAACAGCGCTAAGCAAATCGTAGAGAGCATTCTGCGATGCGGAGGAGAAGTTTTAGGTCCCATTCCTTTGCCGACCGAAATTCATAAATATACGGTTAACCGTTCTACTTTTGTGCATAAAGATGCCAGAGAGCAATTTGAAATGAGAATCCACAAAAGATTGATTGAGATTTTAAACCCTTCGGGGAAAATAATAGACACCTTAAGGGATTTAAATATGCCGGCCGGAGTGGATATCGAAATGAAAACTTAATTGCTATTTTTCATTAATAAATATGCAATTTTTTTAAAAATAAGATATTTTTAAAATTTATTAGACTAGTCTAGGCTGGGCTAGTAGCCCAGTTTTGCGTTGATAAATATATAGAGTTCAATTTTGGCGGAAACTATATAATTTTTCGCTAAAGCTTCGAAATTATGAAATTCATTCTTGGTCAAAAATTAGAAATGTCCCAGATATTCAATGAAAAAGGAGAAGTTGTTCCCGTAACTCTGATTGAAGCCGGGCCTTGCAAAGTTTTGCAAGTGAAAAATAAAGAAAAAGACGGGTACGAGGCCGTTCAATTGGGTTTCATTAAAAAAACAAAAAATATTAAAAAAACCGAAAACAAAAAAGAATTTAAATATTTAAAAGAATTTAAAAATAACGAAGATTTAAAATTAGGACAGGAGATAGACCTTTCCATTTTTAAAGAAGGAGACAAGGTAAGAATTTCCGGCATTTCAAAGGGAAAGGGTTTTCAGGGAGCGGTAAAAAGATGGGGATTCAGGGACAGGGGTTTTGCCCACGGAATAAAACATGAATCAAGAACTTTGGGGTCAATAGGCTGCCGTTATCCCCAGCACGTAATTAAAGGTAGAAGAATGGCAGGCCATATGGGGTTTGCAAGAATAACAGTAAGAAATTTAAAGATTGCCAAGATAGATAAAGAAAACAATATTTTAGCCGTAAAAGGAGCGGTTCCGGGCCGAAGAGGGACCTTGTTGGAAATTAAAGAATAGATTTATGAAAATTAAAGTTTATAATCAAGAAGGAAAAGCAGTCAGCGAGGCCTTGCTTCCCAAGGAAATATTTGAAGTTCCTTTTAATTCGGATTTAGTCCATCAGGCAGTAACCATCCAAAAAGGCAATCGCCGGCAGGTTATCGCCCATACCAAAGACCGAAGCGAAGTGAGGGGCGGAGGAAAGAAACCTTGGCAACAGAAGGGAACCGGCCGCGCCCGACACGGCTCCATCCGTTCTCCTCTTTGGAAAGGCGGCGGAGTGACTTTCGGGCCGAGAAAACAAAGAGTTTTTAAAAGAGATATGCCCCAGAAAATGAGAAGAAAGGCTTTGTTTATGGTTTTGAGCGTTAAAGCCAAAGAAAACTTTTTAATAGTTTTGGATAAAATTGAAATAGAAAATATAAAAACAAAGACAATGGCCGAAATTTTAAAAAAACTTCCCTGCAAAAGCGAAAGTTGCCTGATATCTTTGCCAAAATTGGATAAAAAAATAGTTTTATCAGCCAGAAACATTCCGAGATTGAAAACTCTTGAAGCAAGGAATTTGAATGTTTTGGATTTGCTTTCTTCCAAGTATTTAATTCTGCCGAAAGAATCGGTAAAAATGATAAGAGAAACGTTTTTAAAATAAATTTATGAGCTTTTTAGACAAATTTAAAAAAAATAAAAAAGAAGCCTTAAAAAAGCCCTGGAAAGAAAAGAAGGCGAAAAAGAAGACGGAAAAAAAGCCGGCGAAGATTCCGGAAAAGAAAGAGGTTGAGAAAAAACCGGAAAAAAAAGAAGTAAAGATTGAGGAGCCAAAAATTAAAATTAAAAAAATAACCCGGGGCGAAGAAAGGTGGATTTTAAAAGGACCCCACGTTACCGAAAAAGCAACGGATTTGGTGGCAAAAAATAAATACGTTTTTAAGGTTTATTCAAGAGCCAATAAAATAGAAATTAAAAAAGCGGTCCAAGACCTGTACGGCATTGATGTTTTGACGGTGAGGATTATAAACATTCCGGCGAGAAAAAGAAGGTTGGGAAGGCATGAGGGTTGGCAAAAAGGATATAAAAAAGCCATTATTAAAGTAAAAGAAGGACAAAAAATAGAAATTTTGCCAAGATAATTTTTTTATGAAAAGCTATAAACCCACAACTCCCTCAAGGAGACATATGATGAGCAAGGACTTTACGGTTTTAACGAAAAAAAGACCGGAAAAAAATTTGTTGGTGTCTTTGAAAAAACAAGGCGGAAGAAATAATACCGGCCGCATTACTTCCAGGCATCAGGGAGGCGGGGCCAGAAAAATTTACCGGATTATTGAATTCGGCCAGCAAAGATTAGATGTAAAAGCCAAAGTAATTGCTTTGGAATACGACCCGAACCGGACAGCTTTTTTAGCTTTATTGGAATACCCTGACAAAGAAAGGAAATATATTATCGCTTCCCACAATTTAAAAGTGGGTGACGAAATTATTTTTGCGGAAGAGGCTCCGATTTCAGGGGGCAACCGAATGAAAGTAAAAAATATTCCCGTAGGGACCGCGGTTTATAATATTGAATTGATTCCCGGCCAGGGGGGAAAATTAGTCAGGGGAGCGGGTTCTTCGGCCGTGGTTTTAGCCCATGAAAACAAATATTGCCAGATAAAGTTTCCTTCCACGGAAGTCAGAAAAGTTTTAGGAGATTGTTTCGCTTCCATCGGCCAGATTTCTTGTCCGGAAAACAGATTTATAGTTATAGGCAAGGCCGGAAGAGCGCGCCACATGGGAGTAAGGCCGAGAGTTCGGGGGACAGCGATGAATCCCTGCGACCATCCTCATGGCGGAGGAGAAGGAAGCACGCCTATCGGCTTGAAGTATCCTAAAACTCCCTGGGGAAAGCATGCCAAAGGAGTAAAAACAAGAAAAAGAAAAAAATATTCCGATAAATTCATAGTGTCCCGCCGCCAAAAAGGAGTCAGATAGTTTGAGAAATAAATTATAATGCAAAAAAACAAAAAATAATTAAAAAAACATGGCAAGATCGCTTAAAAAAGGCCCTTTTGTGGATTCAAGACTTTTGGAAAAAATAGAAAAGATGAAAGCTTCAGGCAAGAAAGCCATTATTAAGACTTGGTGCAGGTCTTCCACCATTACTCCGGAAATGATTGATTTGGTTTTTGGAGTCCATAACGGGAAAGAACATGTCCAGGTGACCGTAAACGAAGAAATGGTCGGGCACAAACTTGGGGAGTTTGCTCCGACAACCCGTTTTTCAAGACACGGCGGAAGGATGCAGCGCGACTTGGAGGCGCAAGCAGTTGAAAAAGAACAGACAGTGGTTCAAAAAGAAAAAGAAGGAACTAAAAAATAATTAAAAAAATGGAAGTTATCGCTAAATTAAATTATTTAAGAATATCGGCAAGAAAAGTCAGATTAGTGGCCGATTTGATAAGAGGTAAAAAAGTTGAGAAAGCTCAGAATATTTTAAAATTTGTTTCTAAAAGAGCGACCCTTCCCTTGGCAAAACTTTTAAAAAGCGCGATGGCTAATGCTAAAAATAATTTCGGATTGGATGAAAATAATTTTTATATATCAAAACTTCTGGTTAACGACGGGCCGAAATTAAAAAGGTTTATGCCCCGAGCCCGAGGCCAGGCCTACGAAATTCAAAAAAAGACATCCCATATTGTTTTAGTTTTAAAAGAAATAGAAGAGACAGCCGATTTAAAAAACAAACAAAAAATCGCAAAAGGAAAGGCAAGAAAAATTGAGGAAATTAAAGAAAAAACAGAAGACAGGAAGCCTGAAATTAAAAAAGAAGCCAAATTTAAATTTAAAGATTTAAAAACAATGAAAAAGTCGGAAATAAAACCCACCCCTAAAAGGATATTTCAAAGGAAAGCAATGTAATTTCAAATATATATGACACATAAAGTTCACCCAAAAGCGTTCAGAATAAGAGACATCGGCGACTGGGATTCCCGCTGGATAAGCATGAAAAACACCCCCCAATATTTAGAGGAGGATTTGAGGATCAGAGATTTTTTGGATAAAAAATTAAAAGAAGCATCAATAGAAAAAATTGAGATTGAGAGATTTCCCGGCAAAATTAACATTATTATTTCTACGGCAAGACCCGGCATTGTAATCGGCCGGGGCGGGGAAGGAATAGAAATGCTGATAAAATACATTAAAGATAAGATTTTAAAATCAGACAAGAAAAGAATTTTAAAAATAGAAATAAAGGGAGTAAAAGATCCTTGGATAAAAGCCCAGCTGGTGGCCCAATGGATTGCCCAACAAATAGAGAAAAGGTCCCGCTTCAGAAAGGTTTTAAAACAAGCCATCGGCAAGGTTATGGTTCACAAAGAAGCAAAAGGAGTCAGGGTTCAGGTTTCCGGACGGCTTGACGGAAAAGAAATCGCCAGGAGAGAGTGGCTGAAAGAAGGCAGATTGCCTCGCCAGACATTGAGAGCGGATATTGATTACGGTGAAACGGCGGCTCTTTGCACTTACGGAAAAATAGGAGTTAAAGTTTGGATATACAAAGGAGACAAATTTGATTAAAAAATATGGCATTACTTAATCCAAAAAGAGTAAAACACAGAAAATGGCAAAAAGGACGCTCTAAAGGGATAGAGACCAGAGGAACTGAGATTGCTTTCGGCACTTTCGGATTGAAAAGCATGGGGACCAAGTGGATTAATGCCAGGCAAATTGAGGCGGCCAGGAGAGCTATTATCAGATATCTGAAGAAAGGAGGAAAGTTATGGGTTCGGATTTTTCCGGACAAACCCATTACCAGCAAGGGAGTGGAAACACCGATGGGCGGAGGAAAGGGCGGAGTGGAATTTTACGCTTTTCCAATAAAGCCCGGCCGGATTATTTTTGAATTGGAAGGTATAAGCGAGGAACAGGCCCGGGAAGCTTTTAAGATAGCGGGCGCTAAGTTGCCAATTAAAACTAAATTTGTTAAAAAAGATGAAAATATCTGAAATTCGCCAAAAATCAAAAACCGAGGTGGATAAACTATTTTTAGAATTATCCGAAAAAATAGGGAAGCTTAATTTTGATTTGGTTTCCGGCAAGGTAAAAAACGTAAGGGAAATCAGGGAGACGAAAAAAGATATTGCCAGAATTATGACAATAAAAAACTGCAAAAAATAATTTTAAAATATGCCAAAACATCAATTAAAGGGAGAAGTCATATCCGACAAAATGCAAAAAACAGTGGTGGTATCGGTTGAAAGAAACAAATTCCATTCTAAATATAAAAAAAGATACACCATTCATAAAAAATACAAAGCCCATGATGAAAAAAAAGAATTCAAGACGGGAGACAAGGTTTTGATTGAAGAGTGCAGGCCTCTCAGCAAAGACAAGAAATGGGTGGTTATTAAAAAAATATAATTTTTTAAAAAAATGATACAGCTTAGAAGCATGTTAAAAGTAGCGGATAATAGCGGAGCCAAGGTGGCTCAGTGTATTACCGTTTTGGGCGGAAGCAATAAAAAATTCGCCCAAATCGGAGACCAGATTGTGGTGGTTATCAAGAAAGCCGAGCCTCGGAGAGAAGTCAAAAAACATCAGGTTTTAAGGGCGGTGCTCGTGAGGCAAAAAAAGAATTTTCGCCGGAAAGACGGCACTTATATCCGTTTTGATGAAAATGCGATTGTTATTATTGATGCGAAAAAAGAGCCGAAAGGCGGAAGAATTTTCGGTCCCATTCCCAAGGAATTAAAAGAAAGAGGATTTGAAAAGATAGCTACTTTGGCTGAAGAATTGGTATAAAATAAAAAAAATGAAAATAAAAAAGAATGACCAAGTTCTCATAATTTCAGGAAAATACCGAGGCAAAAAAGGCAAGGTTCTTAGGGCTTTGCCCGAATCTGAAAAAATTACGGTTGAAGGAGCGAATTTGATAAAAAAGCACGTAAAACCGAAAAAATCAGGAGAAAAAGGGCAGATAGTGTCCCTTCCTTATCCTTTTCCGGCTTCAAAAGTAAAATTGATTTGTCCAAAATGCGGGAAGCCGACGAGATTGGGGGTAAAAATCGTTGAAAAAGAAAAATTTAGAATTTGTAAAAAATGCAAAGAGACAATATAAAGTTTATTTAATTGCATGAGCAAAGGAATTCCAAATTTACAATCAAAATATCAAAAAGAAGTCATTCCCAAAATGAAGGAGAAATTCGGTTATCCTAACAGCATGGCGGTTCCTAAAATTAATAAAGCGGTGATAAATGTCGGTTTTGGCAGGCAGGTTGCCGGAGAGGCTTCTTCGGAAGAAAGAAAGAAAATTCAAAACTTTATTTTACAGGATTTGGCCTTGATTGCCGGCCAGAAATTGGTTTTAACCAAAGCCAAAAAATCAATCGCGGCTTTTAAAATCAGGGAAGGCATGGCGATAGGCGCAATGTGTACCCTGAGAAAAAGAAAGATGTACGATTTTTTGGAAAGATTGATTTCCATAGGACTGCCCAGATCCAGGGATTTTAAAGGAATTGAAGAAAAATCAATAGACAAATCCGGGAACCTTACGATAGGCCTTAGAGAACACATTGTTTTTCCGGAAGTTTCTCCGGAAAGAGCAAGGCAGATTTTCGGATTCGAAGTGATAGTGGCGACTAATGCTAAAAATAAAGACGAAGGATTGGAACTTCTGAAATTAATGGGATTCCCAATTAAAAATAAAGAATTAAAGTAAGATTAAATTAATAATATGGCGATAAAATCTCAAATTGCCAAATCAAAAAGGAAACCCAAATTCAGCACGAGATTGGTGCGAAGATGTTTTAAGTGCGGCCGAAAAAGAGCTTATATGAGGAAGTTCGGTTTGTGCCGGATTTGTTTCAGAGAAATGGCTAACCGAGGTTTGATTCCCGGCGTTAAAAAATCTTCGTGGTAATTAAAAATATTTTGAAATTATGACAGACCCAATTACAGACATGTTTAATCAAATAAGGAACGCGCAAGCCGTCTTACATCCCGAGGTTAAGATTCCTTTTTCTGATTTAAAATATAACATTGCCAAGCTTCTAGAGAGGGAAAATATATTAGGAGAGGTTGAAAAAAGCATTAAAAAAGAAAAAAAGGCGATAAGAATTAAATTAAAATATGAAGGAGATTGTCCCGCCATCTCCAAATTTAAGAGAATTTCAAAGCCGGGACGGAGAGTTTACGTCTCTGTTTCTGAAATAAAAAAAGTCAGAAGCGGATATGGCATATCCGTAATTTCTACTCCCAAGGGGTTAATGACAGGCAAGGAAGCGAGAAAAAATAAAACGGGAGGAGAATTAATGTTTGAAATTTGGTAAAATTTAAAATTATGTCCAGAGTAGGAAAAAAATTCATCACAATCCCTAAGGGCGTTGAGGTAAAAATAGAGAAAGGGAAAATTTTAATAAAAGGCCCCAAAGGTGAACTTTCTCAGGAAATTCGCCGGGAAATTGAAGTTTCCTTGAAAGAGGATAAGCTTTTTATCACTCCGAAAATTAAAATTAAAAAAACCGGCGCTTTTTGGGGAACAACCCGCGCTCTTTTATTTAACATGGTTAAGGGCGTTACTGACGGTTTTGAAAAAAAATTAGAAATCAAAGGAATAGGTTTCAAGGTCAACTTAGAAGGAGAGGATTTGGTTTTGCAGGTAGGATTCAGCCATCCCGTAAAAATGAAAAAAATCGAAGGCATTAAGTTTATTGTAGAAAAAAATATTATTATTGTCTCAGGATTTGACAAGCAATTGGTCGGAGAGACGGCTGCTAAAATAAGGAGAATAAGGCCGCCCGATGCTTATAAAGACAAAGGAATAAGATATTTAGGGGAAGTGATAAAACTGAAAGAAGGCAAGAAAGTAGTTTCTTCCACGGGCGCTTAAATTTGATTAAAAAATATGGCAATTTCAATAAAAAAAGCAAGAATTAAAAGGAAACACAAAAGAATCAGAGCTAAGATTTCCAGAACGGCCCAGGTTCCCCGTCTTTGCGTTTTCAGGTCAGCTAACCACATTTATTGTAATTTGATCGATGATGAAAAAAATCGGGTTATTTTGAGCGCCAAGGATTTTGAAATTAAAAAAACAAAAATCAGCGATAAGGTTGAAAAAAAATCCATTTCTGCTGAAATTGCGGCGGATAAAGAGAATAAAACTGACGGAAAATCCGCACAAAAACCAAAAATTAAGGAAAAAAGAGCTCTCGGTTCGAAAGAAGTTTTGGCTTTTGAGGTCGGAAAATTGATTGCCCAAAAAGCACTGGAAAATAAAATAAAAAAAGTGGTTTTTGACCGGGGCGGATTTGCTTATCACGGCCGAGTCCGATTTTTGGCCGAGGGCGCCCGAGAAGGAGGTTTAGAATTTTAATTAATTTTTTTAATTATGTTCAGAAGAGAAGAAAAAATAAAACAAAAAGACGAATTCGATTCAAAATTATTGGATTTAAGCAGGGTGGAAAGAATGACCGGAGGGGGGCGCCGTCTTAAATTCAGGGCGGTGATGATAGTGGGAGACAGAAAAGGACGAGTCGGGTTGGGCGTCGGCAAAGGGGTTGATGTCGCTCAGTCGATTGAAAAATCGACAAAATTCGCCAAAAAGAATTTAGTCGAAGTTCCGATTGTCAACGGGACCGTTCCTTTTGACGTTGAGGCTAAGTTTGGAGCAGCCAGAATTTTAATCAGGCCTCAAATAAAAGGCCGGGGCTTGGTGGCCGGCGGAGTCGTAAGAACAATTTGCGAGCTGGCCGGGATTCAGGACGTTTCTTCCAAGGTATTGTCAAAATCAAGAAACAAGATTAATAACGCCAAAGCCACTTTGAAGGCCTTTGATAATCTGAAAAAGACCTTCGATAATTTTAAAAACAAAGAAAGTAAAAAATAATTTTATGCAGTTGCATCAATTAAAACCAACTCATTCCAGAAAAGGGAAAAAAAGAATAGGACGGGGAGGAAAAAGAGGAAGTTATTCCGGCAGAGGGGTAAAAGGACAAAACGTCAGAGCAGGGGCAAAATTCAAACCCATTATCAGGGAATTGATAAAAAAATATCCCAAATTAAGGGGTTATCGTTTTAATACAAAAATTAAAAATCTTGTTATAATAAATATCGGGAACTTGCAGAAGAAATTTAAAGAAAACGAAAAAATCACGCCGGAAATTTTAGTTGATAAAAAAATTATCCGCGCCCAAAAAAGAAACATTCCCCAGATTAAAATTTTAGGAAGCGGAGAAATAAAAAAAGTTTTAATTTTTGAAGGCTTCCAGTTTTCTAAAAGCGCTAAAGAAAAAATAGAAAAAGCCGGCGGTTCTATAACTAACTCAAAGTGCAAAACTCAAAATGCAAAACCACAACTTAAAGCCAAAAACTTATAAGAACAGAAAGAAGTTTTTAAGTTTAAAAGCTTTGGTTTTGAACTTTGACCTTTGAGTTTATAATTTAATTTATTATGTGGTTAAAAAACTTTATTCAAATTTTTAAAATTCCAGACCTGAGAAAAAAAATACTTTTTGTTTTGTTTATTTTCGTTGTTTTCAGGATTATGGCCAATATTCCGGTTCCCGGGATAGACAGGGCAAGATTGATAGATTTTTTTGCAAATAATCAAATATTCGGGCTTTTGAACCTTTTTACCGGCGGGGCTTTAAACAAAGTTTCTATCGTGATGCTGGGGTTGGGCCCTTACATCACCGCGACCATTATTTTACAATTGTTGACCATGATTTTTCCTTCTTTTGAAAAAATGTATAAAGAAGAAGGGGAATCGGGCCGGCAAAAATTTAATCAGTACGGCCGGATTTTAACGGTTCCTTTGGCTGCGGTTCAGGGATTTTCAATGCTGGTTTTGTTCCAGCGCCAAGGATTGATTCCTTCCATGTCTCCGAATTTACTTTTAACTTCCGTTTTGACGATAATCGCCGGCAGCGTATTTTTAATGTGGCTGGGAGAGTTAATTTCCGAAAAGGGAATCGGTAACGGCACCTCTCTTTTGATCTTTGCCGGAATTATTGCCGGGATTCCCTCAAATATCAGGCAAATGATATCCGGCGGCGGCGGAGCGTCTGAAATTCCTTCCTATCTTTTGTTTATCGCAGCTTCCCTGATTATTATTTTCGGAGTAGTTTTAGTTAACGAAGCTCGGAGGAATATTCCGGTTTCTTACGCCAAAAGAGTCAGAGGAATGAAACTTTACGGCGGAGTTTCCACTTATTTGCCTTTAAATATTAATCCGGCCGGAGTTATTCCCATAATTTTTGCAATATCCATTATGATGATTCCGGGCATGATATCCGCTTTTTTTGCGGGAGCCGGAAATCAATTTTTATCTAATCTGGCTACGAGTGTCAGCACCTCTCTTCAAAATCCTTGGATTTACGGAATTTTTTATTTTATTTTGGTTTTTCTTTTTACTTTCTTTTATACGGCCGTAACCTTTAACCCTGAAACCATTGCTTCCAATCTTCAGAAAATGGGAGGTTTTATCCCGGGCATCAGGCCGGGAAAAAATACGGCCGACTTTATAAAATATATTTTAAACAGAATATTATTTATCGGCGCTATGTTTTTAGGCACTATTGCTGTTTTACCCTCTATTGTCCAGGGGACAACGGGAGTGCAGTCTTTCAGATTTTTAGTGGGCGGAACTTCTTTGCTGATCGTGGTCAGCGTAGTTCTGGAAACAATGAGGCAAATCAAAGCCCAGTTGAAAATGAGAGAATACGATACTTTTTAGTCTTTAAATTAAAAAAAATGAATAAGAAAATAATTATTATAATGGGACCTCCGGGTTCGGGAAAAGGAACTCAGTCTCAATTGCTTTCTGAAAAATTAAATTTTTATTATTTTGAAACTTCGAAAATTATTGAACAAAACTTTAATAATGCCAAAGAAGGTGAATTCATTGAAGTCGATGGAGAAAAATATGACCTTCTTCACGAAAAGAAATTATTTGCAGAAGGAATTTTATGCACTCCCGTCTTAGTTACTTATTTAGTGAAAGAAAAAATTAAGGAATTGGCAAAAGAAGGAAAGGGAATTGTTTTTTCTGGTTCTCCGCGAACTATTTATGAAGGAGAGCAAATAATGCCTTTTTTAGATGAGTTATACGGAAAAGAAAACATAGAAATAATTTTAATTAAACTTCCGGAAAAAGAATCTATTTTTAGAAATACCCACAGAAGATTCTGTTCTTTGATGCGCCACCCAATTTTATATAGCAAAGAAACCGAAAAGCTAACCAGATGTCCTTTAGATGGTTCAGAATTGGTAGTTAGGATTTTGGACACCACCGAAACAATGAAGATAAGACTTAAAGAATATAAAGAAAGAACTTTGCCTTTGATAGATTACTTTAAAAGAGAAAATTTTATAGCAAAAGAAATTGAAGGCAAGCAAACACCCGAAGAGCTTCACAACGATATTTTAAAAATATTGCAATGATCAAAATAAAAACAAAAGAAGAAATTAGAATAATGGCAGAAGGGGCGAAAATTCTATCAGAAATTATGGGAAAATTAGAAAAAAAAATCAGCCCCGGGATTACCACCAAAGAATTAGACAAGGTCGCTCAAGACCTTGTTTTTAAGTCGGGAGCAAAACCTTCTTTTAAGGGCTATGATGGGTTTCCCGCTTGTCTTTGCGCTTCAATCAACGAACAAATCGTTCATGGCGTTCCATCAGACAGGGAATTGAAAGAAGGGGATATTTTATCTTTGGATTTGGGTATTTTTTACAAAGAATTTCATTCTGATATGGCGCTAACCCTGCCTGTAGGCAAGGTTGATTTTGAAAAGTTGAGATTAATCAGAGTTACTAAAAAATCTTTAAAAATCGGAATTAAGAAAGCTAAACCCGGGAACAAGACGGGCGATATAGAAAATACAATTCAAAGATATGTTGAATCCCAAGGTTTTAACGTGGTGAGAGAACTTTGCGGCCATGGAATCGGCAGGCAACTACACGAGGACCCTCAAATTTTAAATTACGGAAAACGGGGAACAGGTTTTGAGCTTAAAGAAGGCATGGTTTTATGCTTGGAACCAATGGTAACAATGGGTGATTGGCGGATAAAAAGAGGAAAAGACGGTTTTGTCTATGAAACGCTTGACGGCTCCCTTTCCTGCCATTTTGAAAGCGAGATTGCCATAACCCAAAAAGGCAACATTATTTTAACCGATTT
The DNA here is from genome assembly GCA_026396195.1 of Candidatus Nealsonbacteria bacterium. Taxonomy (NCBI): domain Bacteria; phylum Candidatus Nealsoniibacteriota; species Candidatus Nealsoniibacteriota bacterium. The sequence continues at coordinate 20,049 of JAPLXH010000006.1, read as the reverse complement.
CTAAATTATTTTAAATGAACAGGATTTTTTAAAATCGTACGAAAGACGATTTTTGGTTTTTTGATTTTATGCTACAATTAATGAATTATTAAAAAATAATTTAAAATATGTCAAATAATATTTATCTTTCAGTTGTGATACCGGCTTATAACGAAGAAAAAAGATTGCCTAAAACTTTAAAAGACGTTGATTCTTATTTATCAAAGCAAAATTATAATTACGAAATAATTGTGGTTAGTGACGGGTCAAAAGATAAAACAGGGGACAACGTGCGGGGCTTAATGTCTCAGATTAAAAATTTAAAGTTTATTGATAACAAAGAAAATCACGGCAAAGGTTTTGTGACCAGACAGGGAATGCTGGAAGCAAAAGGAAGCTTCAGGGTTTTTATGGATGCCGATAACTCCACTAATATTGATCAGGTTGAAAAAATGTGGCCATTTTTTAAGCAAGGATACGATGTTTTAGTCGGTTCCCGTTCGATAAAGGGAGCTATTTTAGACCCGCCCCAGGGGTTTACCAGAAAATTAACCGGAAATGCTTTCAGGTTGCTCACAGACATATTTACCGGGCTTTGGGATATAGACGATAGCCAATGCGGGTTCAAGGGCTTTACGGCGAAGGCATCCGAGACCATATTTCCAAAATGCAAAATTGACCGATTTTCCTTTGATGCTGAAATTTTGGTTATTGCCAAAAAATTAAAATATAAAATTAAGGAATTTCCGATAACCTGGAAGAATGATTTGGAAAGCAAGGTACAATTTAAAAGCATGGTTAAAATGGGGTTTGACCTGGTTAAGATAAGCATAAATATTATTACCCGAAAGTATGATTAAAAAGATTTTGAAAACAAAACCGAAAAAAACAGAAGTTAGCTTTCCCTCGGAGCTGAGGTTTGACTTGGTGTCCAAAGATTGGGTAGTTATCGCTACCGGCCGGGCAAAAAGACCGGAAATGTTTAAAGAAAAAAAAGAAAGGCCCGAGATATCGCAAAAAATTTGTCCCTTTTGCAATATAGAAAACCAAGAAACCCCCACTTTAATTTATAGCCAAGGAGAAAAAATTACATTAAAAAAAGGGGAAAAAATTCCTTCGAACTGGACGGTGCTATCCATTCCCAACAAGTATCCGGCTTTTATTCCCACCAATGAATTAAATAAGCATATAGAAGGGGGAGTTTATCAAACAATGAATGCTGTCGGTTTTCATGAAATCGTGGTGACCAGAGACCACAAAAAACACATAGCCCAGCTTTCAATAAGCTCCATAAAAGAAGTTTTAAATGTTTACCAGGAAAGATATTTATCTTTAATGAAAGAAAAATTTGTTAATTATGTCTCCGTTTTTCACAATTACGGACCGGGAGCGGGAGCTACGGTTTCCCATCCCCATTCCCAGATTGTAACCACCCCTCTTATTGATGCGGATTTAAGAAACGCCCTTTCAAATTCAGAAAGATATTTTAAAAAACATAAAAAATGCATTTATTGCGTAATGGGAGAATGGGAAAGAAAAAGCAAAAAAAGAGTTATTTTTGAAAACAAAGATTTTTTAGTGGTATGTCCTTTTGCCTCAAAGTCGGCTTTTGAAATAATTATTTCTCCAAAAAAGCACAAATCCAATTTTGAAAAAATTACTGAAGAAGAAAAGTGGCAATTAGCCGAAGCTTTTCAAGTAGCTTTTGGAAAACTGCACAAGGGATTAAATGACCCTGATTATAATTTTTATTTACATACCGCTCCCTGTGATGGTAAGAACTACGAACATTATCACTGGCATTGGACCATGCTACCCAAAACTTCAATTTGGGCAGGGTTTGAAATCGGAACCAGAATGGAAATTTCAACTATTGAACCTGAAAAAGCGGCCGAATATTTGAGAAAACAGTAGCATTCAGAAATTAATTTTTAGGACGCGCTCTGCTTCCCGGTCGGGAACTCCCGCTTCGCGGGAAGTTCTCGCGACCTGCCAGCGAGAAGCAAGCTCAGTTCCTTCCCGATAAATCGGGACTGCGGAAGGTCCATAAAAATCAATTTCTTCATTACAAGAAATTTATATTTTTAATTTTATGATAAAATCTTTAATTGTTGCCAATTGGAAAATGAATCCTTCAAGCTTAGCTAAGGCTAAAGCGCTTTTTGATTCCATTACAAAGGGCGTTGGCGAGATAAAGGAGGACGAGATAGTAATTTGTCCGCCTTATATCTATCTCGCGGATATTGCCGGAGAGCTGGAAAAAAATAAAAATTCTAAATTAAAGTTGGGAGCTCAGGATTGTTTCTGGGAAAAAGAAGGGGCTTTTACCGGTGAAATATCTCCCTCAATGTTAAGGGATTTAGGTTGTAAATATGTAATTTTGGGGCACTCGGAAAGGAGAAAACATTTGAAAGAAAAAAGCTCGATGATTAATAAAAAATTAAAACTGGCCTTGGAAGAAGGATTAAATTGCATTCTTTGCGTCGGCGAAAACGAAAAAGAAAAAAGAAAAGGAGAAATTCAAAAAGTGATCCGACATCAGCTTGAAAAAGGATTGAGTAAAGTTCCAAAGAGCAAAGCGGATAAGATAGTCATAGCTTATGAGCCGGTTTGGGCGATAGGCACCGGAAAATCATGCAAGCCGGTTGAAGCTCAGGTGATAAACTTTATGATTCGCAAAATTCTTACCAGAATTTACGACCGTTCCACGGCTCAAAGCATCCGAATTTTATACGGCGGCAGCGTAGACCGGGAAAAGGCTTCGACTTTTTTAAAAGAAACGGAAATGAAAGGGGTTTTAATCGGCGGAGCATCATTGGATTCCGTTGAATTTATTAAAATCGTGAAGGACGTCGAATCTTTTTGACTTTAATTTTTCTCTTTGCTAATGTTGGATTTATGAGAAACATCACTGAAGGAAATTTTTATAATCCCACTCGGGGGAATCTGACCTTTGAGGGAGCAATTGGAGAAATGGAAAATTGGATAGAAGAAAAACCCGATAAGAAATACGAGATAATCGTCGGTTGCGACTCATCTTCAAAAAAAGAGCCGGATTTTCCGTTAGTAATAGTAATTTTAAGAAAAGGAGAGGGCGGAAGATTTTTCCTTAAAAAAATTAAATATAAAAACAAATTATTTTTTAATCTTCACCAAAGAATTCTTGAAGAAGTTTTGTTGTCCTGCGAACTGGCTTTGGTTTTAAGAGAAAAAATAAAAGAGAAAATTCAAAATCTTTCTTATCAATTTAATTATATTCACGCTGACGTAGGAGAAGGAGGAGCGACCAGGGATATGATAAAAGAAGTAACAGGTTTAATACGGGGAAACGGTTTTGAGCCAAAAATAAAACCGGAATCTTTTGCAGCTTCGGTTGTAGCTGATAGGTTTTCTTAATAAAAAATACTGAAACAAACGCCAGCCGCTTTTTAGCGGTTTTTTTGTTTTTATAGAAGGGAAGGAGAAAAATTGGCAAAGAGGGAGGAGGAAAAATTGAGGCAGGTGAGTGGCCGATTTTATTTTTAACAATTCTTGCGAAAAAAATACTAAAAAGGTAAAATCATATTATGACATCGAACGAACTTCGAAAGAAATTTTTAGATTATTTTAAGAAAAAGAAACACAAAATAGTGCCTTCTTTTTCCCTGATACCCGCCGACCCGACGGTTCTTTTTACTACGGCCGGAATGCAGCAGTTTTCTCCTTATTTGGCCGGAGAAAAGGATGTTTTAAAGGATTTTGGCATCAGGCACTTAACTTCCTGCCAGAAATGTTTTCGGGCTAACGATATCGAAGAAATTGGAGACGATACTCATCATACTTTTTTTGAAATGTTGGGTAATTGGTCAATCGGAGAGGACAAAAAAACAGGATATTTCAAAGAAGGGGCAATAAAATACGCATTAGAATTTGTATTGAAAGAATTAAGATTGAAAAAAGAAAATATTTGGATAACTATTTTTAGGGGAAATAAAGATATTCCCAAGGACGAAGAATCAAAAAAAATTTGGCTGAAACTTGGGATTCCCGAAGAAAGAATAAGAGAATTCGGAGAAGCGGACAATCTGTGGGGTCCGGTGAAAGATATGGGGCCTTGCGGTCCGACATCTGAAATTCATTATGACCGCGGCATGGCATTGGGATGTAAAGATGAAAATTGCGGTCCGAATTGCTTAAAATGTAAAAGAATAATTGAAATTTGGAATTTAGTTTTCATGGAATATAGCAAAGAAAAAGACGGAAGCTTTAAACCCCTGCCTCATCGGAACGTGGATACGGGAGCCGGTTTTGAAAGAATGGCGGCTCTCCTTCAGGGAAAAGATTCGGCTTACGAAACGGATTTATTCTGGCCGATAATTTTGGAGCTGGAAAAAGAATCTTTAAATAAATATGAAGAACAAAAAATTAAATTCAGAATACTGGCGGACCATATCAGGGCCTCGGTTTTTTTAGCCGGCGAAGGAATAATTCCTTCCAATACGGAAAGAGGATATGTTTTACGCAGGATTTTGAGAAGAGCCATAAGGATTGGAAAGCTTTTAAATTTGCCTGATGATTTTTTAGTTAAATCGGCCCGAAAAATAATAGAAATTTATAAAGAGATTTATCCTGAAATCCAATCCAGGCAAGCCGAAATTTTAATTGTTTTGCAAAACGAAGAAGAGCGATTTATCAAGACTTTGGAAAACGGGTTGAAAGAATTTAAATCGCAAACGTCCGGATTAAAAACAAAGTTAATATCCGGAAAAATAGTTTTTGATTTATATCAAAGTTATGGTTTCCCTTTGGAATTGACCAAGGAGCTGGCGAAAGAAGCTAATTTTGAAATAGATGAAAATGGATTTAAGCAAGAGTTTGAAAAACATCAGGCAATTTCCAGGGCCGGAGTGGAAAAGAAATTCGGGGGCTTGGGCAAGGAAGCTACCTTTGAAGCCACTAAGTTTCATACCGCCACCCATCTTTTGCATCAAGCTTTGAGGCAAATACTGGGAGAGCATGTTCAGCAAATGGGTTCGGACATTACTGCCCAAAGATTAAGATTCGATTTTTCCCACCCTAAAAAGATGACTCCCGAAGAAATAAAAAGAGTTGAAGACCTGGTAAATCAAAAAATAAAAGAGGATTTGGAGGTAAAGAGAGAAGAAATGTCCTATCAGGAAGCAATAAATTCGGGAGCTCTGGCTTTTTTCAAAGAAAAATATCCGGACAGAGTTTCGGTTTATTCGGCCGGAATTTTTTCCAAAGAAATTTGCGCGGGACCTCACGTTAAGAGAACGTCGGAAATCGAGATTTTTAAAATTATAAAAGAAGAGTCGGCCGGAGCCGGCATCAGGAGAATCAGGGCGGGCAATTCATAAACACGAAAAAATAATATATAATAATAACAACATGGGAGAAAAGTTTTTTGATATTTTACCTCCGGAAAAAGCCGAAAAAATAAAAAATATTCCGGTTGTCGAAGCTAAAAAAACCCTTCACGCTCAAGAACCGGCAAAAAAAGGCAAAAGAGGAAAATTATTTTTGTTCCTATTTTTAAGCCTGATATTTGTCATTGGCGGTTATTTTTTTGTTTCTTCTAAAATAAAAATTGAAATTTCGCCTAAATTTAAAAACTTTGATTATAAACTTGAAATTGTCGCCGACACCGGCGCTAAAGAGCCGAATTTATCGGTTAAAGTTATTCCGGCATATCTTTTGGAACAGGAAAAATCAGCTTCCCAGTCATTTTTTTCTTCGGGTAAAACTTTAAAAACCGAAAAAGCAAAAGGCATAATCAGGGTTTACAACAACTATGAGCTTTCCCAATCATTAAGGGAAAACACCCGTTTTATGGCGGCTTCCGGCAATGTTTTTTTAACGCCGAAAAAGATAGTAGTTCCGGGGAAGAAAATAGAAAATAACAAAGAAGCTCCCGGCTTCATAGATGTAGACGTGATAGCTTCAGAACCAGGACCGGACTATAATATTGGGCCTGATACTTTTTCTTTGCCGGGTTTGGCAGGAACGATTCTTTATACCAAGCTTTACGGGAAATCTTTTGAGCCGATGAAGGGCGGTTTTACAGGAGAGGCGTCCCAAGTGACCCAGGATGACCTTCAAAAAGCCCAAAACATAGTAGCGGAAAAATTAAAGACGGAAGAGAAAAACGCTATTGATAAAAAAATACAAGAATCAGGGTTTGTTTTATTGGAACAGGCCTTCAGGCAGGAGATAAAAGACGCTTTTTCCCTGACTAAGGCGGGTTTTGAATTTGAAAAATTTAATTTTTCGGGGAAAGTAGAATCAAAAGCTCTGGTATTTAAAAAAGAGGACATGGACAATTTAATTAAAGAATTTTTTAAAGAAAACCTTACGGGAAATGAAAAGCTTTATGAAAAGAGCCTAAAGATTGATTGGAAGCCCAAAACCATAATTTTTCCCGACGCTTCCACCTCCTCTGCGGGTAAAATTATATTGGATGTGGAAATTTCAGCAAAAACTTATTTTGAGATTTTGCAAACGAACCTTAAAAAAGATTTACAAAACAAGGACCTCGCAGGGGCCAAGGGTTTTCTGGGGGGAAAACCCGAAATATCGAGTTTTGAAATAAAATCTTGGCCGTTTTGGATTAAAAAAATGCCCCCAGACTTCAATAAAATTGATTTAAAAATAAACCTTGACTAAATCCAATATTTTTGCTATCTTTAAAGACAGTTTTTAATGGATAAAGAAAACAATAATTTTTATAAAAAACCTAATCAGAAAAGCCGGGTAGAGGGCGTGGTTTCTGAGGCTTTGCCGAGCACTTTTTTTAAGATAAAGTTAAGCGATGGGTCTGAAATTTTAGCCCATCTTTCGGGAAACCTAAGAAGATTCAGAATAAAAATTCTGCCCGGAGACAGAGTATTGGTGGAATTATCTCCTTACGATAAAACACGCGGAAGGATAATCTACCGGAAAAAGTAATTATGAAAGTTCGCGCTTCAGTAAAAAAAATTTGCAAAAAATGCAAAACGGTCCGACGCAAGGGCCGAGTTTATATCATTTGCGAAAATCCTAAACACAAACAAAGACAAGGATAGTTTTTATTTTTAAAAACATATTTTGTTTTTTATTTTATGTTACGTATTGCGGGAATAAATATTCCCGATAACAAACAAATAATAGTTGGATTGACCTATATTTATGGGATAGGGTTGCCTTTCAGTAAAAAGATATTAGCAGAGGCCAATATTAATCCTTCCGTCAAGGGAAAAGACTTAAAAGGAGAGGAGGTCAACTTGCTTAAACAGATTATTGAAAAAAAATATAAAGTCGAGGGTGACCTTAGAAGAGAAAAAATGATGGCAATAAAGAGATTAAAAGATATCGGCTGTTGGCGGGGTATTCGCCACATAAAAAAATTACCGGTAAGAGGACAGAGAACCAAAACCAATACCAGGACCATCAGGGGGAACGTCAGAAAAACAATGGGTTCCGGCAAGAGAAAAGCCGTTGAGCCGACATAAAATTAAACTAATTTATTTAAAAAATGGGCAAAAAAAGAGTTATTAAAGGCGGAAAAGAAGAATTAATAAAAGAAGGAGAAAAAATTGACGAAAAAATAAAAAAGACGGTAAAGATCAAGGAAGCCAAGAGAGTCAGAGAAGGAAAGATTTATATCAGTTCTTCTTACAATAATACAGTTATCACCCTGACTGATTTAAAGGGTAATACTTTGGGTTGGACTTCGGCCGGCAATATCGGCTTTAAGGGGACTAAAAAAGCCACTCCTTTTGCCGCTTCCAAAGTAGCGGGCCGTATTTGTGAAATTGCCCAAAAAATAGGAATGGAAAAGGCTGATATTATAATCAAAGGAGTGGGTTCGGGTCGGGAATCTGCCATCAGGTCTTTAGCTACCCACGGTTTAGACATTAATTCCATAAAAGATTTAACTCCGATTCCTCATAATGGCTGTCGGCCGCCAAAGGTCCGCCGAGTATAAAAATATGAAGAAGACTTCAAAATGTAAAATTTGCAGAAGATTGGGAACCAAACTATTTCTTAAAGGAGACAGGTGTTTTACCACAAAGTGTCCGATGATTAGGCGTCCTTATCCTCCCGGAATGAAAACAAGAATGAACAAGGGCCTTTCCCAATACGGAAGAGAATTTAAAGAAAAGCAAAAATTAAAAAAATGGTACGGCTTAAGAGAGGTTCAGTTTAAAAATTATGTAAAAGATATTTTAAGCAAACGTTCTTCAGTGAAATCTAAAGATTCTCCAACTCTTTTAATTCAAAAATTAGAATCGAGGTTTGATAATGTAATTTTTAAAATGGGGCTGGTCAGTTCCCGAGCTTTTTCCCGCCAGCTGATTTCCCATGGCCATTTTTTAATCAACGGGAAAAAAGTTAACATTCCAAGTTATCATTTAAAGATAGGAGACAAAATTACAGTTTCCGAGAAATCATTAAAAAAGAACGTTTTCAAAAGCGTGCTATCTTCTTTGGATAAAAAAACTCCTCCTTCCTGGATTTTGATTGATCCTAAAAAAGCCGAAGGAACTATAAAATCTTTTCCGTCATTGGAAGAAGTTGCTCCGCCCGTGGAAATATCTTTAATTTTCGAATTTTATTCTCGTTAAAAATAATTTAAAAAATAAAAAAATATGATTCCTTTACCTCAAAAACCAAAAATTATTGAAACTAAAAAAAACTCGGTTGTTTTTGAAATAGAAGACTTGTATCCGGGATACGGAGTTACCATTGGTAACTCTTTGAGACGGGTTTTGCTTTCTTCTTTGGAAGGGGCGGCTATTACCCGGGTTAAAATTAAAGGAGTTCAGCACGAATTTTCAACACTATCCGGAGTTTTGGAAGACGTTCTTCAAATTTGCCAAAATTTGAAACTTTTAAGGTTTAAGGTTTATACCGACGAACCCCAGCAAGCTTTTTTAAAGATAAAAGGCGAAAAAGAGGTGAAAGCGGGTGATTTTGAGCTGCCATCCCAAGTGGAATTGATAAATAAGGATGCTCATTTAGCTACCATTACTTCAAAAAGCACTTCCTTGGAAATGGAAATCCAGATAGAAAAAGGAGTGGGTTATGTTCCGGTAGAACTAAGAGGAAAAGAAAAATTGGGAGTGGGCGAGATTTGCCTGGATGCCATTTTTACTCCGATTAAAACCGTGGCTTTTCACGTTGAGAACATGCGAGTCGGGGACAGAACCGATTTTAACAGATTAAAAATTGAAATTGAAACTGACGGCACCATTACTCCCCAAGAAGCATTATCCAGGGCGGCTAAGATTTTAGTTGAGCATTTCTCTTTGATTCCCGAAGAAGAGAAAAAAGAAAAAGAAGGAAGAAAATCAATCGGCAAAAAAGACGAGAATGTTTTGGAAACGAAAATAGAAGATTTGAAATTATCCACTCGAACAATCAATGCTTTGAGCGCGAATAAAATTAAAACCGTAGGCGGAATTTTAAAAAGAAAACTATCGGAAATAGAAGGACTGGGGGAGAAAGGAATCAAAGAAATTAAAAAGGTTTTAAAAAAGTTAAACATTGAACTGGAAACAGAAGAAAAATAGCATTTTATTGGTATGAAAAAAAGAAAAAAGGGCCGAAAATTCAACAGAGAAACAAGCCAAAGAAAGGCGCTTTTAATCGGGCTCGCAAATAATTTATTTTTGAAAGAAAAAATTAAAACCACCCAGGCCAAAGCCAAAGAGCTTGCCGGTTTTGCTGAAAAATACATAACCAAAGCTAAAGAAATTAATTTGGCAAAAAAAAGATTATTGCTTAGAGATTTATCTTCTAGGGTTGTTGCGAAGTTGGAAAAAGAAATTGCTCCAAGATATAAAACAAGACCGGGCGGTTATACCAGAATTATAAAATTAGGCCGAAGAACCAAATCCGATGGCGCTAAAATGGCGATAATTGAATTAATTAAATAACATGGAAAAAAGAAAAACCCATACAATCGATGCCGATGGCCAGATTTTAGGAAGATTGGCGAGCCAGATAGCGCTTTTGCTTCAAGGGAAAAACAGCCCGAATTATGACCCTTCTCAGGACATGGGAGATATTGTGGTGATTAAAAATATAGAGAAAATTAAGGTTACCGGCAAAAAGTTTGATCAAAAAATATATTATCATTATAGCGGATATCATGGAGGATTGAAGAGAGTTCCTTTCAGCAAATTATTCGAAAAGAGACCTTCAGAAGTTTTAAGGATAGCTGTTTTGGGAATGTTGCCTAAAAATAAACTAAGAGCCAAAAGAATCAAAAGATTAAAATTTACGAAGTAAGTTTATAGCAATAGCATTAAAATTTACGAAGTAAGTTTGTAGCGATAGCATTAAAATTTATAAAGTAGATTTATGCCAAGAATTAAAAAAATTGAAATTAAGAAAACTGAAATAAAAAAGAAACCTAAAGTCAAACCCAAAGAAGAGGATAAATATTTTGAGGCCGTAGGCCGAAGAAAGACGGCCGTGGCCAGAGCTCGGCTTTATGGTAAGGGAGAAAAAGAAATTTTAATTAACGAAAAGCCTTATAAATCTTATTTTCCCGCCTTGAAACTTCAGCAAGTAGTGATAGATGCTTTAGATAAAATGAAATGCTTGGATAAGTTTAGGGCTCAGATTTTGGTAAAGGGCGGTGGAACTCAAGCTCAGGCGGAAGCGGTAAGACACGCTATCTCCCGGGCTTTAGTTTTATTTAATATTGATTTTAAAAAACGCTTAAGAAAGGTGGGATATTTAACCCGCGATCCAAGGATGAGAGAAAGAAAGAAGTTTGGGTTAAAGCGAGCTCGCCGAGCTCCACAGTGGCAAAAAAGATAGAAATCTTTTTTGTCCTGAGCGTAGTCGAAGGGCAGAAACGTTAATCTGCTCGGCAATCAATTTTCAGAGTACCGATAGTTCAAATTTCCAGCGAAATTTGACTATCTAAATTCTCGGTCCGTTACTCCGAATAAATCGGAGACCATGCTAACAGACCTGCGAAATTTACTCTGAAATTTATTGCCTTGCTCAAGATTTGCTAAACAGCTCGCTTATAGAAATAAAAGATTAAAAATTCCATCCGCTTGAAAAAAAGCGGATTTTTTATTTGCCAATTCGGTTTTTTTAAAATAAAATAGGGTATATGTTAAAAGAAATTATTGATAAATTTTATTTGGACGGACAAAGAGATAAAGAACAAAATCATTTTTACGTTACCGATGCCGGCAAGTGTTCCCGTTCGATATTTTTTAAGTTTAAAAACGCCCCCAGAAAAGAAATGGAGGCAAACATTTTAAGATTGTTTGACCACGGAGACGCTATCCACAAACTCATAATGAAGTCATTGGTCAGCACCAGAGATATTCATGTTGTGGCTTCCGAGGTGACAATTCCCCCTCAGGAGATAATTTCCGGCAGAGCGGACGCCATATTGAGCGATGGAAAGGAGCTATACGTTTTGGACATTAAAAGCATGAATAGCATGATTTTCAGGACCTTGGAGAATCCCAAAGAGGAAAATGTTAATCAGATTCAGCTTTATTTGCATTATTTTAAAATTCCAAAAGGCATTTTGCTTTACGTTAATAAAGACAATCAAGAATTAAAAGAATTTTTTGTTTATTACGATAAAAAGTTAGTCGAACCGATTTTAAAAACTCTCGCAAATTTAAAAGAAAAAATAGATTTAAACATTATTCCCGCCAGAATTTCCAGCTATCCCGACAGTTGGCAGTGTAAGTACTGTCAGTTTAAGGACATTTGCAAGATCGGAAAGAGCGACGAGATGGATTGGGAGGAATTTAAAGATAAAATTGAGAAGGAAAGCCAGAAAAAGATTAAAAAATAATAAAAAAAACAGCTTTTTGGCTGTTTTTTGGTTTTAAAATGAAAAAAAGAATTTCTAAAAATTTTTATATTCGACCAACCCTGAAGGTGGCCAAGGACCTTTTAGGAAAGAATTTAATCAGGAAAATCGGAAAAGAAAAATTAATAGGCAAGATAGTTGAAACCGAAGCTTATATCGGTCCCAAAGATAAGGCTTCTCATGCTTATTGTTGGAAAATGACGGAAAGAAACAAGGTTGAGTATTTGGAAGGAGGCCGGATTTATATATACCTTTGCTATGGAATGCACTGGCAACTGAATTTTACAACCCAAAAACAAGGAAAGCCAGAGTGTGTTTTGATTCGAGCGCTGGAGCCTATTTTGAAATACAAAAATTTAAAAGAAATTAAAAATTTGACAACAGGTCCCGGAAAATTGTGCCGGTGGCTAAAACTGGACAAGTCATTTTACGGAGAAGATTTGATAAAATCAAAAAGAATTTGGCTGGAGGGCGGGGGAGAGAAGATGAAAAAAAGCCAGATTATGGCTGCAAGAAGAATCGGCATAGATTATGCCGGCTCTTGGGCTAAAAAACCTTGGAGGTTTTATATAAAGAACAACCCTTTCGTATCAACCCTTAGATAGGTTTTGGCCTTGAAATCAAGGCACTAAATTCCCGAGTGAATACAAACTTCCTTTACTCAAAAGATAAAGGGTTTTATGATTTTGGCTCCAGAAAATTTTAGGATTTTCAAAATTACCTATTTCTACTATATTTATTCTGTCTCTCGGGTCAACTTCCGAAATTTTTATTTTTTCTTCGGTATTAAATATCAGATAATCAGAATTTAACCAAAAAATATCATCTATTTTTTTGGAAAACCGGTTTAAAAAAAGAAATTCTTTTAAAGATTGGTCCGAAAGCCAAATTTCGTAATTATTGGAGAAATAAATATTTTTAGAATCAGGAGAAAACTTTAAGTCTTTGATTGAATTTAATATTTTTTCGAAAATTTTTGTTTCCGGATTAAATAAATAGAGTCCGTTTTTATTATTTAAAAATATTTTTTGATTCGGTAAAATTTTTATTTCGACTTCAAGGCCCTGTTCAACGGGGAATGACTCTTTGTTTAAAATTTCCGAATTATTTCCGGAAAGGTCGGATTTACTTAAAAATCCGTCTTTGTCTAACCAAAAGATATTTCCATTGGAGAGCTGGTAAGATATAACGTTTTCAATAGGCAATTTTGATAAGCTTTTTTGATAGAAATTAGTTTTAAAAAGATTAGTTCCGGTTGAGGTTGTTTTTAAAAAGAAAAGTTCTTGGGAGTTTTGGTTATTAAATAAAATTTCTTTTGGTTTTCCCGAATAATCAAGGGAAAAGATATATTCTTCATTTTCCTTTAAAACATCAATAACAAAATATTTAACCTCTTTTTTAATTTGGGTTTCCAGCAGTATTTTTTTTGAATCTGAGCTCCATTTTAAATCTAAAACTGCAACTCCTTTTTGCTTGAAATATTCAACTTCTTTTAAAAGCAATTTTTCTTCTTTGCTTTCTAAGTTAAAAACGCTTAATTCCCAGGTATTTTCAGTATTTTTTTTCAAAATTATTTTATTTTCATCGGGAGAAAAATAATAATTTTCAATATCAATACCGGGAAGGAAAGCCGAAAAATTATTTTCTTTTGGAAATAATAAGACATTTTTAGCCTCAGTTACCATTTTTTCCTTTACTTCAAGATTTTTTTCCCAATCAGAAAAGCCATTTTTTTTAATTTTGATATTGTATTTTTTGGGCAAAAGATTTTTAATAAAAACTTCCCCGAAAATAAAATCAGTTTTTTTTGTTAATTTATCGTTTATATAAATTTCACAATTTTTTGGCTGGGCCTTGAAAGCAAATCCGCCGGTTTTAATTATTTTTTTTGTTTCAAAATCAAAGCGATATCCTTGGCAGTAAAGAATAACCAATGGGATGGCCAGCACAAAAATAACTCCAAAAATTACAATTAAAATATTTCTTATTCTTTTTTCCATGTTCGTTAATTATAGTTTTTTAAACCTGTTTAGTAAACTTAGCACCTTCAAGTTTTTAAGTTAAGTTTTTTTTAAATCTTAATTTTTTTGCTTACACTGAATTTATTAAAGTGTTTACGCTGAGTTTATCGAAGTGTTTACACTGAATTTGTTGAAGTGATAGAATAAAACAATGACTTATTTCTCTGCATCATATACTGATTTTATAAAGTTCAATAGAAAGCCCAATGAGGACTTTTATTTGATTTCTTCAGTATCTCCAATTTTTACGGTGGCTGACGGAGTAACCCAGGGCCGTTTTGAATCCGGAGCTTACGCTTTTCCGACCGGGGCCAGAGCTGCGGCCCAGATTTTTTGTTATACCAATTTAGAGTTTTTAGAGAAAAACATTGATTTTAAACAAAAAGATAACTTAGGGTTTAATAAGGCTCTTATTGAAAAATCTTTTAATTTAGCAAATCGGCGTATTAAGGAATTGAATATAAACGAGGGAATAAATAAAAAATTAAATTATTTTGATTATGATTGGTTTGACGCAGTAGGAGCGCTGGGCTTTATCCTGGGAAATAATTTATATTACGGGTTTGTGGGCGATTGCGGTTTAGCGATTTTTAACAAAGCGAATCAATTAAAATTTCAAACCAAAGATGAGGTTCAGCCCTTTTTAGAAAAAGCCAAAAAAATTTATAAAAACTGGGGAGAGTTGTCTTTCAAACAAAAATCAATAATCCAGCATAAAGATTTCAGGAATAGCCATTCGGGCCAAGGTTACGGTTCATTTTCCGGGGAAGAGGGGGTTAAAAAATATTATCAAATTGACAGGAAATCGTTGAACGAGGGGGATTTGGTTATCTTTTATTCCGACGGGTTTTCTGACTATTTTAAAGAACCGGTTTTTATTGAAATTTTGAGAAGAAAGGACAAAAAATCTTTAAGCGTTTTAACTCTTGAAAAAGCAAAAAATAATCCTTTAAAATACGGTACGGACAGAACCTTGATTTCCATAAATTTTTGATGTTTTTCATTTTTTAAAAATCAAAAAACAAGCTTGCAAATTTTTTTATTTGCTTTAAAATAAGCTGGCATGTCAGATAAATTTGTTATTTACGGCGGGAAGCCGTTAAGCGGAACAATAGAAATGGCCGGTTCAAAAAACGCAGCGGGTCCCATATTAGCCGCTTCTCTTTTGACCGACGAAGAGGTTATTATAGATAACCTGCCTTTGGTTTCCGATATAGTTAATTTAATAGAAGTTTTAAAAGGCATTGGAGCTGAAATAGAGTGGCTGTCTCCGAGAAAAATCAGAATAAAAGCAAAAAATATAAATTCTCAAAATCTTGATTTTGACAAGATAGCCAAAACCCGGGTTTCGGTTCTTTTAATCGGGCCTTTATTGGCTCGTTTCAGAAATTTTAAAATGGCTCGTCCCGGCGGGGACAAAATAGGAATAAGGCCGATTTATACTCATTTGGAAGCTTTAAAAAAACTGGGAGCTGAAATTTCAATTGAAGGAGATTTTTATCAATTTAAAACAAAAGAACTGAAAGGCGGGGAGGTTGTTTTAAAAGAATTTAGCGTGACAGCTACCGAGAACGTAATGATGGCGGCTGTTTTGGCTCAAGGCAAAACAAGAATCATGGGAGCTGCTTGCGAGCCTCATGTCCAAGATTTAGGAAAAATGCTCATTTTAATGGGGGCTAAAATAGAAGGACTTGGGACTCATACCATAGAAATAGAGGGAGTGGAAAAATTACACGGCATATCTTATAAAATAATTTCGGACCCGATTGAAGCCGGGACTTTTATGATAGCCGGTTGCCTTACTTCGGGCCAAGTTGAGATAAAAAACATAGAGAGCGAACATCTGACTCTTTTCTTGGATAAACTGGAGGAGGCTGGCGTTAATTTTAAAAAAGAATTAAACTCAATAAGCGTGAATTATTCGCCGAATTTAAAAGCAGTAAGGGTTCAGGCCCTGCCTTATCCCGGGTTTCCGACCGACCTTTTGCCTATTTTTGCCGCTTTTTTAACTCAAGCTGAGGGAAAAAGTTTGATTCACGACCCGCTGTATGAAAACCGTTTCAGCCATCTTCAAGAACTAAGAAAAATGGGAGCGGACATTGAAATGGTTGACCCTCATCGGGCAATAATTTTTGGAAAAACATCTTTACAGGGTTTAAAAATTGAAAGCTGGGATATCAGGGCGGGAGCGGCGCTTATTATTGCCGGTTTGGTGGCCCAAGGCAAGACAACCATTGAAAATGTTTTTCAGATTGACCGGGGTTACGAAAAAATAGAAGAAAAACTTCAAAAATTAGGAGCAGACATTAAGCGTATTCGTGCCTAAATTCAAAACGCAAAACTCAAAGCGTAAAATCACAACTTAAAATTTGAAACTAACACAAATTTAAGTTTTGAACTTTGAGCTTTGAATTAATATTATGTTTTCAAAAAAAATTGGAATTGATCTTGGAACTTGTAATTCTTTGGTTTTTATACCTAAAAAAGGAGTAGTTTTGCAGGAGCCCTCAGTGGTTGCTGTTTTTTTAACTGAAAATAAGATTTTGGCAGTAGGAAACGAAGCTAAGGAAATGATTGGCCGAACTCCGGACGCTATTAAGGTTTTTCGGCCTTTAAAAAGCGGGGTAATCGCTGATTATCGGATAACTCAAGTAATGTTAAAGCATTTTATTGACACTGCCCTGGGTCGTTTTCGGCTTTTTAAGCCGGAACTCATGATTTCGGTGCCGGCCGGCATCACTTCCACGGAAAAAAGAGCGGTTATTGAAGCTGGCTTGGCGGCCGGAGCCAGACACGCCTTTGTGGCAAAAGAACCGATTTTAGCCGCTATCGGCGCCGGCATTCCCATTAATTCTTCCTGCGGCCATATGATTGTTGATATAGGCGGCGGGACGTCGGAGGTGGCGGTAATTTCTTTGGGCGGGATAGTTACCTGCAGTTCAGTAAGAGTGGCCGGCGACAGAATGGATGAGGCAATTTCAGATTATATCAGGAAAAAATATAATTTAGCCATCGGAGACCAGACCGCTGAAGAAATAAAAATAAAAATTGGCACTGCTTTGCCCGACCGGGAGAAAAGAT
Organism: Candidatus Nealsonbacteria bacterium; assembly: GCA_026396195.1. Classification (NCBI taxonomy): domain Bacteria; phylum Candidatus Nealsoniibacteriota; species Candidatus Nealsoniibacteriota bacterium. The sequence continues at coordinate 3,132 of JAPLXH010000006.1, read as the reverse complement.
ATTTGGAAATTAGGGGCAGGGATTTGCTTTCCGGTCTTCCTCAAAATATAAAAATTTCTTCCCATGAAGTTTGCGAGGCGATTGCCAATGTTTTGAACGATATTGTTCAGGTTATAAAAGTTGTTTTAAGAGACACTCCTCCCGAGTTATCCGCCGATATTATGGACAAAGGAATGATTATTTCCGGAGGAGGGGCGTTGTTAAGGAATCTCGACCGTTTGATTTCCCAGCGCACCGGAGTTCCTTGTTTTGTGGCTGAAGATTCTTTGCTTTGCGTTGCGAAGGGCACCGGAGCGGTCTTGGAAAGCTTGGAACTCTATAAAAAATCCATAATGTCTAAAAAATAATCAATGGAGATTCTGGGGCACCATTCTATCTGGAAGTTTTTAAAAAACTCAGCTGAATATGGGAAAGTTTCCCATGCTTATTTGTTTTTTGGCCCGGAAAGAGTGGGGAAAAAAACTATTGCCTTCGAATTTATTAAACTTCTTAATTGCCAGGAAAAAAATTTTAAAAATAAACCCTGCGAAAAATGTCAAAGCTGCAAGGACTTGGAAAGAAAATCTCATCCCGATTTTATTTTAATAGAGCCTCAGCCTGAAAAAAAAGAAATTGAAATTGCTCAAATTAAAAATTTGACTTGGCAATTATCTTTAAAAAAATATTATTCTCCTTTTAAAGCAGCCATAATTGATAGCGCTCATTTGATGAATCAGGAAGCGCAAAATTGTTTATTAAAAACCCTGGAAGAACCCAAGGGCCAGGCAATTATAATTTTAACAACCGCTTTTCCGGAACTGCTTTTGCCGACAATCGTTTCCCGGACAAAAAGAATTAGATTTTCCCGAGTGGCAAAAAAAGAAATGGAAAACTTTTTAAAAAATAAAGAAATCTCAGAAGAAAAAATCAAAAAATTAATTTCAGTCGGCTGGGGAAGGCCCGGCGAGATTATGGATTTTTTAAATAACCCGGAAAAGCTGAAAGTAAGAGAAGAAAGAATAGAAGAATTAAAGAACCTTATTGGTTCTCCATTAAACGTGAGATTCGAATATGCTAAAAAGATTACCCAGGATGCCTGGCAACTGAAAGAAATTTTGGATATTTGGCTGGAATATTTCAGAAACAACCTTTTTTCTTTAGTCGGTTCTTCAGACGAAAAAAAATCATTTTTAAAATTAAAAAAAAATATTAATCTGATTCAGGATATTAATTTTTTACTTTCCAAAACCGAAATAAATCCAACCTTAGCTTTAGAGAACTTATTGTTGGAAATTTAATTTAAAAAATCAAAAAAGTTTTCCACACATCCATTATTTTAAAATCATAAAAATATAGTATAATAAATAAAATGTTTAAAAGGTTGAGTTCGATAAATTTTTTATTAAGAATGAAAGAAAATAAAGGTTTTACCTTAATTGAGTTGTTAGTTGTGATAGCCATAATTGGAATCTTGTCTTCCATTGTTTTAGTTTCTTTGGGCAGCACTAGGGGCAAAGCCAGAGATGCCAGAAGACAATCAGATGTCAGGCAGATGGGCTTAGCTATGGAAATGTATTATGACTCTCACAACAGCGTTTATACAACAACCGACCCTATGACTACAGGGGTTACAAACTTTTTAAGCCCTTTTCCGCAAGATCCAACAGCTGGTAAATCTTATCAGTGGGTAACCAATAGTGGGGCGGCCTGCGGTGGTGCGGCAATTGGCCAATGGTATTGTATTTGGGCGACTACTGAACAGGGGACACAAGCAGGAATGAATATGGTTATTTTTGCCAATCAGAGAGGAACTAAATCAACCAATACAGACGGAGCAACATGGGCAGCAATGACAACAAGGATGAATACTTATTGTTGTTCGTGGTAAAATTAATTAATCCTAGAAAATAATTTTTGAAATTTGCCTCTGTTTTCCAGCAGAGGCAAATTTATGTTATTGTTGATATAACAAAAAATGAGCGTGAAAATTTATAGCACTGCTTAAAAATAAAAAAAGTGTCTTTTAAAAATTAAAAGCACCATTTTTTTCTCGACAAAAAGTTTATATTTTGGTAATATTTTAGTATATGGAATACCAAAAAATTACAGATAAAATAAAGCCGGAACTGGATAAAGCAATTAATTTTTTAGAAAGGGAAATTTCTAAAATAAGGATTAGCGGGATTTCAATAGATTTAATTGAAGACATAGAAGTTGATTGTTTTGGCCAGAAAATGAAGCTAAAACAATTGGCGGCGATTTCTTTTTCCGAGTCCCGCCAGATTATTATTCAGACCTGGGACGATTCTTACATGGAAGCAGTTCAAGGAGCCATTGAAAAAGCCAATATTGGGGTAAAGCCGATTGTGGATAAAAAAATGATTCGTCTTTCTTTGCCGCCCCTAAGCGAAGAATACCGCCAGGACTTGATTAAAATGATTTCAGAGAAAAAAGAAGGAGCTCGCCGGACAGTAAGGCACCTTCGGGACGAAATTTGGAAGGAAATTCAAAACAGCGAAAGAGAAGGCAAGATTTCCGAAGACGATAAATACAGGGCAAAAGACAAGCTTGAAGATTTGGTTTCTGACACCAATAAAAAAATAGAAGAAATAAGTGAAAAAAAGAAAAAAGAAATAACAGCGGGTTAAATAAATTATATGTTTTTAACAATAATCATTGCTTTAATCAGTTTAATGAGTTTATTAGCCATTCATGAGTTTGGCCATTTTATTTTAGCGAAAAAATTTGGAGTTAAAGTGGAGGAATTCGGGTTCGGTTATCCTCCTCGGATTTTCGGAAAAAAAATTGGAGAAACAATATATTCAATTAATCTTATTCCATTTGGCGCTTTTGTTAAGATTTGCGGAGAAGAGGGAGAAGGAAACAAGGAACCTTGGAATTTTTTAGCTAAACCAATTTGGCAAAGAATGTTGATTATATTAGGAGGAGTGGTCAGTTTTTGGATAATAGCTGTAATTATTTTATCTTTCGTTTCGGCTCTGTGGGGGGTACCTACGGGAGTAGATGATGATGAAAAATATGATGCTTTAAATCCAAACATTATAATCTCAGAAGTTTTAAAAGATTCGCCAGCCCAAAAAGCAGGAATAGAGATGGGGGATTCTATCAGAATAATGAAATTTGAAAGTAATG